>CALATR010000228.1 GCA_937891875.1 uncultured Pseudomonadota bacterium
CCGCTCCTTCTTGGCCCGCTCGATCTGGTCGTCGAGCAGGTTTGCGGCCTTCTCGGCCCAGGTGGCGAGGGCTTCGAGGTCAGTCGGCTCGCCGGCCTCAGCCTCGCGCAGCGGTCGATCGCGCAGGTCTGCAGGTGGCGGCCGATCAGCCGCTCCAGGTAGCGCAGCCGGGAGGCGGCGTGCGGGTCGCATCCGGCCCAGCAGGTGGCGAGCGCGGTCAGGGTGAACAGGCGCACGCGCCAGGTGGTGCCGGCGATCGCCGTCGCCAGCTCGGGCGAGACCTCGGGCACCAGGTCGGCGAGCGAGACTGGCAAGGGCTCCGGCTGCCGTGACGCCTCGTCGAGCTCCGCCAAGGCGTCACGCACCTGCAGGCCGCGCTGGCACTCCAGGGCGTGCCGGCGGGCCAGCGCCGTACAGGCCTCGAAGGCGGTCCGCATGATGCGGTCCACCTCCAACAGGCGCAGGCCCGGATCGGAGGGGTCGACCGGGACCACGTTGTCACGGAAGGTCGCCCAGCCCTCCCGTTCGGCGATCCGGTCGGCGATCCGGCTCCGGGCGCGGTCCAGGTTGCTCCGGACGTTGTGCGGCAGGTGCCGATAGAGCTGCAGGCCGATCGCGAGCACCGCCCGGCCCTGCTCCAGCGGCGAGGCCGCGGACAGGAGCGCGCCCAGCTGCGCGCGCTCCTCGCTCTCGGTCAGCGTCAGCGGCGTGCGGGTCGGCCATCCCGGCGCAACCTCCAGCCGCTGGGCCGCTGACCCCCGGCTCACCGGCTCACCGTCCAGGCGAACCAGCCGAGGTTGCAGAACAGGACGACTGCGTCGATCACCTGGCCGATCGCCTTGACCTCCTGGGCCTCGTCGAGGTTCTTGATCTCGATGCGCGCGGCGATCGCCTCGGCGGCGGCCTGCTTCTTGGCCTCGCCGGTCTCCCCGCTCATGACCTGCTCGACGTCGCGAACCACGCCCAGCACGACCTGCACGACGCCGCGCCACCGGATCTTGCGGCCGTTGTCCTTGCGGACGATCTGGGCGTCCCAGAGACGGACCTTGGCCGGCTTGGCCTCCGCCGCCGCCGTGGTCGTGGTCTCCGCCGACGTCGCGTCGGTCGTCGCCTCGTCCTTCTTGGCGCGTCGCGCTTCCTTCTTGGCCTTGCCCTTGCTCTTTCGGTCGATTCGTGCAGCTCGCATCGGTACTCCCCTACGGCCGTGCCGCGGTGTTGGCGTTGTTGTCGTCGTCGATGTTGACGGTCGTTCGCAGCTCGGCCGGGCCCGCGCGCAGCGACAGCCCGATCCCGACGACGCCCGCCGACACGGTGATCCCCAGCGCAGCGAGGATGACCAGCGCGACGAGCCACATGCGGAGATCCGCCCGAAGCTCGGTTCGAAACTGGGTCATGTCGTTGCGGAAGTCGACCCGGAGGTGACGCAGCTCGCGTACCGCGCTGTGCAACAGCACATCGGTCGCACTGGTCTTGCCGTCCGCGGCGAGGATCGCCCGTAGCCCGAGATCCTGCTCGGCGCGGGTGGGACCGTCGGTGGGCTCGGCCTGCTCAACCTGCGGGCTCACCGTGTACCTCTGACCTGGACCAGGACGCGCATCGGCCCTCCGTTTCGAGGACGTCATACCACGTAATCAGCAAGCGATCACGTCCTAGCCTTGACTGCGCTGGGTACTCGCTGAATACTATCAGCACGCGCCGACACCGGGATTGACCCAGCGTCAGCGACCCGAGCCCGGGGAGACGGGCCCGGGTGTCGAGGTCTCGCCCGTCTGTGACGGGATCCGCGCGTCCCTCCGAGCGCCCATCGTGCCGCTCATGTGAGCCCTCCCCGCTCCCCTCCGCCCCTCTCCCTGACTGCCCTCTCGCCCCGAGAGTGGGGCAGTCCTGCCCGTCGTTTTCGCCCTGGGCGGAGCCAGCAGGCCCGTACCTGCGGTGAACTCGGCCTGTCCTCGGTCTCGCTGGGTTCCACAGCTCCGCAGCCGTGGACCCCAGAGGGGAAGAGCAGGGGGGATCTGTCTGCACCCCTAGACCCCGCCTTGCCGCGCCGGTAGGGGACCCCTCCCTGCGTCGATAGCCCCCCCCCACAAGCCACGAACCGCGAACCGCGATCGCCGGGGCGGCGAGACGTCGCCGGGGCGGCTTGAGGCCTCCCGCACGCCGCACAGGGGCTCCAGGTCGGCCCGTCGACGCCTCGGGCCGAGCTGCACGCACAGCCGGCCCGTCCGAGCGGTGGGCTCGGCGGGCCGGTCAGAGGGTGGCGTGATGCGTGACGGCTTCAACCTCGAGGCCGACCCGTCACGCCGACGGGGACCCCGCAGCGGCTAGCCCGGGGGGCCGATCGCTCCGATGGAGACCCCCGCCCGCTGGGCGAAGCCCGCGGCGAGCCCGAAATCAGCCCACAGGCGGCGCAGGCCGTGCGGCACGACGAGCCAGAGCACGCCATCGGTCAGCGCCTCGTCGGGCTGCTCCGGGCGCACCTGGTCCACAAGCCAGGTCAGATCGGGCTGCCGGCGGCGGAGCTGGCGCACGAGCCGCCCCCACAGGCTGCCGGCGGTCTCGAAGTGGAAGGCCGGCGAACGGGCCTCGGCGAGCAGGGTCAGGCCATGCGCGCCCTCGCCGCGGGCGTCATCGTGGTCCGCCTGGTCGAGCTGCGCCCGATAGAGCTGGTCTGCGACGGTGCCGTGACGGCGCCACATCGCGCCCAGGGCGCGGGCGATGACGCCCAGGGTGCGGCCCCCGCGGGCGCCCCTGACGGGCTCCTGGCGCAGGTGGGCGTGCAGCGCGAGGGCTGCCCGGCCGATCCCGACGTCGAGCGCCCAGCTCCAGCCCCGGCCGCCCGCATCGCGGCGGGCGAGCACCCCCGCCAGCTCCTCACTCACGGTCTCGTCGAAGCTGGAGACCGCCGAGACCTTGCCCGGGGCGTAGCCGTCGATCTTGCCCTCGGTCCGGCCCGGCTGGGCCACACACAGCCGCGGAGGCCGCCCAGGGGCGCCCTCGCTCTTGCGGAGGAAGCCCGCCCCGCGCCAGTAGGCCAGCGCGCGCCCTACGCGCTGCAGCACCGTCTGGCGGGCCTTGCGGGCCTTCTCCCGGGCCTCGCCGGTCAGACCCCGTGTGCTCGGCACCACGTAGCCACACGCGCGCGCCAGCTCGGCCGCGCTCACCTCGGCCCAGCCCTTGCGGCCGTACTCGGCCAGGTAGGCCATGAGCACGATCAGGATCCCGCGCTTCTCGTCGGTGGCCCCGAGCCACGCGGCCGTGCGGCCGGTCTCGGTGTACCACGCGACATACGGCGGGGGCTCCTGCCCGTCGTCGGTCTTTGTGACCCTGGGCTCGGGCACCTGGTAGCGGTGGGCCCCGTTGCCGCCGGCATGCTCGACGACGACGAGCGACCCGAGACCGCGCAGGACCTTGATCGCTGCGTTCGTGCGGGTCTTTCCGCGCCCTGCGCGCCGGGCGATCGTCTGCTGAGTGATCACCACGCCTTCCGGGTGCGCCGGCCCCTGGGTCACCGCCCCGATGTTGACGAGGTAGGGCAGGGCACACACGGCCTTGTGTCCGCCCTTTCGGGCCCAGCCGAGCACGGAGGCGGGGCGCAGATGGCAATTCTGGCTGCCTGGGGTGCCGATCTCGGTCCGGCTGGACCGGCGGGGGGGCGTTGGCGCAGCCGTGTCGGCCTCGGTCCGGACCGCAGCCGTCACGCCCTCGGGCTCGGGCTCCGCCAGGTCGAGCCGTGACGGCTCGGCGAGCGCGCCCGATGCGTCACGGTCCACGGGCTTCCGTGACGGCTTGGCGCCGGCGTCCGAGCGGTCACGCTGCGGCAGCACGCCCGGCGGGGGGAGCACGATCGCGAGCACGCGCCGAAAGTCGGCGCGCGTGAGGTCGAGCGCGCCCCGCGCCTGGTCGCAGGCGGTGGGCTCGCGCAGGCGCAGCGCTTCGCGCTCATCGGCCCCTAGACGGGACAGATAGGCGTCTATCTGGGCCTTGATCTGGCGGTCTTTGCTCGACCGCGGTAGCGTTCGCATGGGTTGGGGTCCTGGGGCTTACAGGACTGTCTGACCCGCGTTTCTCACGGAGAGGGGCGCGAGGGGGGGGCCTGGCCGGGCTCCCCCCTCTCACGTTCTACGCGCCCTCGGCCGCCTTCTCTGCGGTGGCCGGGGATGACGCGGGGGACACGTCTTCGGGGTGGGAGAGATCGGAGGGAGCCGCGGGAGCGGCGATCGGCGAGACCCGCACGGGCGGAGGCGTGGTGCGGGCGTGGGGCGCAGGGGAGGGTGCCGGGGTGGCGTCCTGCTGACCACGGTCAGGGTGTACCACCGGATCGGGTGCTGGATCCAGTCGGGGAGCGGGCGGAACGCCTGCAGGCAGTTTCGAGGCCGTTGCAGCCGGATCCGCCTTGCCGCCATCGACGACGGTGAAGCCGGCGATCTGGGGCTCGCCCTCGGGGCGCCGGGGGGGCGGATCGGCCTGGATCAGCTGCACGGCGTAGCTCACGCGCTCGAAGAGCGCCGACGGCGGATCGTCCTTGCGCGGCGCGTCCTGCTGGCGCATGTCCAGCTCCAGGCTCTGCAGGTAGATCCCCACCTGGTCCCAATCCTCCTCCAAGCAGAACTCGACGAGCGGGATCGCCGCGACCTGGCTGCGCATGAGAACGGGCGCCCATTCTCCCAGCCAGTTGAGATATTTCACCAGCTTCTGGGCGTACTCGACCCATTCGCCGACATAGGGCGTGTTCTCGATCATCGTGACAGAGCCGAACCAGATGTTGACCGGCGCGGGTAGATCGCCCATGGTGCCTCCGGAAATGCGTTAGCGGGGAACGTGAAGAAGGGGTGTCCGATGACGACGACAGAGGCCCAGGGGGCGGCGCTGGCCGCGCCGGACCCTGACCGTGTGGCCCGCATGGTCCGGACGCTCCGCAAGCGCCGGGGATGGACCCAGCGCGAAGCCGGCGAACGGTGCGGACTGCATGACAGCCACATCGCCAAGATGGAAGGTCGGCGGATCGGCGACGTGCAGATCTCGACCCTGCAGGCCTTGGCCCGTGGCTTCGATGTCCCGCTGTGGCAGGTCGTGACCATGGTGATCGGCGAGGATCCCACCGATGCGGCCCACGCGATCGACTACGCCGCCAGCCTCGCACTCACCGACGAAGACGCGCGCGCCCACCTGGCGTCCCTCGTCGCCGCCAGCCCGCGCCTGCTCGCGGCCGTGCTCGACCGGGCCGACCTCTCGCCGCGGTGAGCCCAGGGCGTGACGGCTCGGCCTCGAGCTCGCAGCCGTCACCCCCCGAGCGCAGCCTACCAGGGCGGCGCGTCGGCGCTCGACTCGATGATCAGCACCTGCGCCGCGGACGGCTGCGACTGCAGCCACGCGGCGCCGAGCTGGTCTTGGGCCTGCAGCGTCGTCACGAAGCCCTGCGGCCCGGCCTGGCGCAGTGCTTCGTACACGGTCGGCGCCAGATCGAAGAGCGAACCCACGCCGTCCTGCAGCTTGTGCCACCACATTTGACACTTGCGCACCGGCCCGCTCGGGCTCTGCTCCCAGACAATGCCGCATGCACCGTCTTCCTGCTCCCATCCCATCGTACCTCCTCACGCCGGCCTCACAGTCCCCGGCGGCGACGCAGGGGATAGCACGAGCGGCAACAGCGAAACCAGCGCCGAAGGCGTGCCTTCGTGCAGGTCGATGAGACGCCATACCGTGAGCAGCTCGGCCGCCCCGGGCCAGCCCAGGCGCGCCACCTGGGCGATCCGCCGCTCGGCGCAGTACCATCCCTCGGCCCCGTCCTGGTCGCCTGCAGACAGGACCCGGGCGCCTTCGTGGCGGCAGGTCTCTTCGATGAGGAAGCCGAGCGCGCGCAGGTCGCGGGCCCGCTCGGGCACGACGAGCGCCGCCCCCCCGTGCCGGCCCAGGTGCGTGACGAGTCGGCGCACGAGCGGGGAGAAGGTCAGCAGCTCGACGCCGCTCAGGTCATGGTCGAAGCTGTAGGGGCGCCCGTCGGGCGCGAGGGGCTCGATCTGGGCCAGCTCGACGGGCAGGAACGCACACGGCGCCTCGCCCGCCTCGAAGCCCTGGACCCGGCGCAAGAGCGCCCGCAACAGCGGCCGCACCTCGCGACGAAACTGCACCGTACGCAGCTCCAGCGATGAAAGGGCACTGGTAACCCCATCCCGCTGCGTACCCGACGGCTCTGCTACCCCTATTGTCACGCTTCCCCCTTCAACTTGAACGATTGACACTTCCCACGCAACGATCCGCAGTCTAGCCGAGTACCGGCCCCGGATCGCGCGTGGTGTGGGAGCGGATGAGGGGCCACGGATCGACGGCTTGCCCCGACTCGAAGACGGACAGGTGCAGGTGTGGGCCTGTACTGCGGCCCGTCTGGCCGACCTGGCCGAGCACGTCGCCGACCTCGATGCGCTGGCCGACCTGCACGGGTGGCGGACCCTGCAGGTGCAGGTACGCCCACCAGCGCCCATCTGTGCCCACCAGGTGCACCGCGTGGCCGTTGGCTTGGCCCTTGCCGCTTCCGAGCCAGTAGCGGCCCGGATCGTCGCGGTGGCGGTACTGGTCTGCCCGCTCGCCGAGAACAGCTTGGGCCTCGGCCTCGCCGACCCAGCGCCCGCCGTCGATCCGGCGCACGACCCCGCCGACGACGGCGAGCACGGCGGTCCCCTCGGGGACCCCGCCGAAGTCGGTCCCGTTGTGACGGTGGGTCTGCCGCGTGATCGGGTGCACCCGCATCCCAAAGGGTGAGGTGACCCGGGCGCCCGGCACGGGCGGCCCGTCGAGGATCACGACTGCGCGCGAATCATCGGACATAAGCCACGCCCCGACACTGACGACGACCAGAAAGAGCCCGAGCACCCATCACCCCCCCACGAACGGCAGCACGCCGCCGACCACGGCCGGCACGGCCTTGACGATCTCGACCTGGGTTGACAGCGCGGCGGTCCCGAGCTTCGTCGTCTCGGTGATCGCCACCGGCGCCACGCTCGCCCAGGCCCCCGGGATGGGGCTGAAGGCGACGATCCCGAGGGCTGCCACGCCGGCCAGGGCCCCGAGACCCGCGAGGATCAGGCCCGTGTTCATCAGGTCGCGCACGAGCTGGGCCAGGTAGGCCCAGGCCTCGGCGAGCGCATCGCGGGCGCCGCGCGCCAGGGCGGCCAGATCGGCACGTCCCTGGCGCAGCAGCTCGCCCGCGGTCTCGTCCAGGAGCTTGGCACTCTCCCGCACCTCGCCGCGCCACCACTCGGTCAGGCCGAAGTCGAGATCCCAGCCCTCGGCCGTGCCGCTGATCCGTGACGGGTCGGGGGAGCTCGCCGAGCCGTCACCCCCGTGACCGCTCGCCCCTCGAGGTTGAGCCGTCACGCCCTGCAGGGCGATGTACGCGTCCTGCGCCGCCTTGGCCCCGCGGTGGTAGGGCTCGGCGATGAACGGCACCTGACCGATCGCCCGCTCCATCACGTCGATCGGGGCCGTGCGCCAGCGCCAGGCCAGGGCGTGCGCCTCGCGGAACGGCGCCAGCTCGGCCGGCGTACCGACCATCAGATCCCGGCCGCCGGCCTCGGGCGGGGGCACCATGCGACCGATCAGGAGGTCTGTCAGCGTGCTCTCGCTCATAGCTCGATCTCCCAGGCGATCCGGACGGTCGCGCCGTTGCCGCTGTTGGTGAGCTGGAACGCGGGCGCCAGGACGGCGCCGGGGCTCGCGTTGACCGTGGTCGGGGGGCCGCCCGGCACGGGGTAGACCCAGCGCGCCAGGGTCTCGGGGGCCGTGATGGGACGCCAGGAGATCGCACCGGGCGGGATCGGGAAGTTGCCCGGCCCGTCGGCGTAGCTGATCACGTCCCAGAGCCGATCGCGGGGCGCCTGCACCTCGCGGTGGCTGAATTCGGCGTGCATCGTGAGCGGCGTGCCGTCGCTCTCGACGGGGATCACGTCGAAGTGTTCGCCCGGGTAGACCGGGACCCGCACGCTCATGCCGAGGGGCAGCCAGCCCCGACGGCGGTAGTGCGCGAAGGTGCCTACAGACACGACCGCGATCCGAAGCGCCGGGGTCTGGGTCACGGGCTGCGCCTCGGTCAGGTCCTTGTCGGGATCGCCGTTGTGCTTGAGGTGCACGACGAGCGATCTGAACGGCTGTTCGTCGCCCGGGACCACAGCCGAGAAGCGCGCGCGCGTCCGGCCCGAGAAGGCCGTCCCGAAGCTCGGCGAGACGCTGTGACGGTGGCGCTTCATCCTGGCCCTCTCATGCCGCCGGTGCGGCTGGGGTCGCGCCAGGGCAGGCCGGGCGCGATCTCGGTGACGGCGTGCCACAGACCGGGCTTGGCCTGGAACAGCACCACGCGGGCGTGGGGGTGTCCCTGGGCCTGCAGCTCGGCCGCGAAGCCGGCGGCGAGGTCTTCGCAGTCCCCGCCTCCGGCGGCCCAGACCTCGCGGAGCGTCATCCAGTGCTCATCGGGATCCCGACGGATGTACCGGAGCTGCCCCGCGTGAAGGGCTGCGGAGAAGGCCGAGCCCGACGGGACCGCGCCTTGCGCGATCTGTAGTCGGTTGACCGCGACGAGCCCCGAGAGCAGTGCTTCTGCCTCGGGGATCGACAGGCGGCCGATGCTCGGTCGAACAGCCATCAGACGTCCGTCGCCTCGCAGAAGACACAGCCCGAGCCCGAGATGTCGAAGCTGTTGTTTGCGTGGGCGACAGTGTCGATGTCCACGGTCGCTTCCAGGCGCACCCCGTCCTTGAGGGCCTTGATCGCCTCGGCGCGGAAGCTGCGGACCTCGATGCGGGCCACGGCCTGGGTCTCGCTCTTCTGCACGAAGGCGCCCGACAGCTCATCGCCGTACACCAGCTCACCACCGCCCGCGATCTTGAGCGAGCGCAGCTTGAGGTTGCCGCCCGGGACGTCGACGGGCGCGGCGGCGCCGGCCGGCAGGGCGGTCAGGGTGAACTCGACCACGAGCGCGCGGGGCGTCGCGTGGGCGTACTCGATCTCCTTGGTCTTGAGGCTGAACGACTGATCGACGTCCGTCGCGGCCAGGGTGGCCTGCAGGCGGGTCGTACCGCCGTTGTCGACGTCGACGAAGGGGAACGGGGTGAACTCGGATTCGGGGATGTCGTACATGGTGTGACCTCCGGAAGACCGGGTGTTGTTGGCCTTGTTGCGGGACTTCTTGCGGGACTTGGCCTTGCGGCGGCGCTTGCGGGCCTGGGCCTTGACGATCCGGTCCTCGACCTTGTCGAGCGCCTTGCGGCGGCGGGCGAGGCGCTTGCGGCGGCGGGGCGTGCTGCGCTTGCGCGACATCCGATCGATCTTCCTGCGCAGGCGGCGGGCCTTGGCCTTCTTGCCGAACAGCGCACCGATCTCGGCGTCCAGCTCGTCCGGATCGTCGTCGTTGTCGTCGTCCTCGGCCCCGACCTCGTCGGAGTCGAGATCGTCGATCTCGTCCCACAGGCCGCCGATGTCCTCGTCCAGCTCGGCCAGGTCGGCGCCCAGCTCTTCGTCATCGTCGTCGTAGCCAGACAGGGTGTCGCCGGTGTCGTCGTCGTAGTCGAGCGCGCCGACGTAGTTGCGGTACGCACCGCGCTGCGGCGGGCCGTAGCCGCCGCCGTAGCCGCCGCCGTAGCCGCCGGGGGGGCCACCGCCGACGGGCGGGGCGAAGGTGGGGGCCATCGTGGGCATGGCCATCTGCGGCTGACGACGGCCGGTCATGCGGGTCAGGGCCTTGGCGGCCGTCGCCAGGATGCCGGGGATCGCCGGCAGCGCGCCGACCTGGTCGGGATCGACGACGTCGTGGTCGTAGTCCATGGGCTCACCTCGAAGGAAGGGGCGGAGAAGCGGAGGGGGGAGGAAGGAAGGAAGGGGGAAGGGCGCCCGAGGGGGCTGGGGGATGAAAGGGGGGACTCCGACGAGCCACGCCCGGACGCCCAGGACCGTGACGGCTGGACGGAGCTCGCCCAGCCGTCACGGAACGACGCAGATCAGCGGCGCGGGATCGTGTGCTGGGCCCCCGCCGGGATCGCGCGCTGGCCACCCCCGCCGAAGAGACCGCCTTCGTTGGCCTTGCTGGCGCCCCAGTGCGCCAGGCTGCCGACACCGAGGCCCGCGGCGATGAGGCCGAAGGGACCGGCGAGCGCCAGGCCGAACAGGGTCAGGATCGCACCGCCGACCAGGCGGAGATCGATCCCCTTCCAGTCGGTGCCCTTGCCCTTCTGAACGCGCGTCTGCCACGCCCAGGAACCACCGACGGCACCGAGCACGAGCATGCCGACCGTCATTGCCATCGCGATCATGGAAACCTCCTTTCACGAAGCTACCCCATGATAACAATCAGCACGCATGCTATCCCGCGACACGGAGACACGACCCGTTTCCCCTAGTGTTCGACATCATGCTGTCAGTACGTGTCTCGCGTGTGCTGACCCGGATCAGCGAGGACCGACGTGCAGTTTTGCCAGGATTGCGGACGCCGAAGGAAGGGCGGCGAGTGGAGCTGTCCCGCGTGCCGCGGCACGGACTACGGCGCCGGGCTGCCGCCCGGGGTGCTGCCGCGGGCGCAGTCTGGCGACGAGCAGGACGGGCGCCCGCTGCTCGGTCCCCTGGAGCGGATGAAGGTCCCCGACGGACAGACCGTCTTTGCGTGGTCCATCGAAGGGCTCGGTAAGTCCACGATGCTCTATGCAGGGCTTCGAAAGCCGCTGATCGTCACCATCGAGCAGCCCCCCAACCTCGTCGCCCGCTACCTGCAGCGCCTGGAGACCAGCCACAGCGGGATCGTCTACATCGAGCACCCCAACGACGCAGACGGCTACCCGACTGTCCCGCTGCACGCGCTGCCGTCCGATGGGGACGGCGTAGACGTCATGGTCGACTCGATCAGCGCCTACCATCACAACGCGTTGCCGGCCCTGCTCTTGTGGCGACGCTACGCCGAGCGCAGCGGGGCCCGGGTCTTCCTCATCGGCCAGGCCAACGCCGAGGGCAAGGCGCTGGGAGAGCGCGCCCTACGACACTACACCGACGCCGTGATCGAGCTGCGCAAGCTCGATCCGACCCGGCGCCGGATCCTGCTGACGAAAACCCGCTTTCAGCCGCTCACGTCGTGGGTGTGGGACCTGCAGCACCCCAAGCGCGGTCCATCCGCCCAGACCGAGGCCTTGATCCAGGTCCGTCGGTACTTCTCCATCGAAGGCGCCCCCGGGGCCTACCACCTGCAGCCCTTCCCGCCCCGCAACCGCCGCAGCCCGCCGCAGCTCGCCGACGTGCTCACGCTGGCCGACAAGCACGGCGGCCAGGTGCCGCTGCAGGGTGAGGTGACGGTCCGCCTTCCTCCGCCTCCCCTCGCCGTCACGGCCCAGCGATCCACGCTGTACGGCTCGGGCTGGGTCGAGCCCGACGACGTCGACGACCGGCGTGCGTTTGCGGCCCAGGCCGGGATCCCGTGGTGGAGCCCCACCACGCCCGACACCGCCCCGACGACGGCGATCCCCTCTCCCCCTCCCGAAGACAGCGCCTCTCCCACCCCGTGACGGCTGCAAGCTCGAGCCCGAGCCGTCACCCCTTCCCGAGGCTCCCATGACCCCTCCCCGCACCTCTCGCCGCCACGGCCGCAAGCCCACCCCCGCCACCCGGCACCACCGCAAAGAGCGCAAGACCCAGCGCCGCCGGGCCCGCGCCCGGACCGACGCCCGCCACCAGGCCAAGCGCGATCAGCACATGGCCCACATGCGCGAGTCGGGCGCCCTCGCCATCGCCCGCCGCAAGAAGATCCCGCTTTCGGCCGCCCTGTTGCTCGCCCTGTCCGGCGGCGGACTGTCCCGGGCGGACGCGTGAGCGGCACGTACTACACCCTCGACGAGTGGCTGACCGACAAGCTCGACAACGTCGCGACGAAGCTGCGCAACTGGCTGTTGATGCACGCCGCCAAGAAGACGCGGCGGCTTCAGCTCCGTCTGCAGTACAGCCCGCGCGGGATCAAGGGCTTCAAGACGCTGGGGATCGAGGCCCAGCCGGACGGCACGAAGCCCGGCGAGATCACGATCAGCAACCCGAAGCCCGCCGCGGTCGACAACCTGATCGCCCAGCTCCGGGAGCTGGTCCAAAGCGAGATCGGCGACGTAGACGGACAGCTCCGGATTCGCGGGTGGAAGTCAGGCGAGGGGCGCTCGCCTGACCTCGACTGGACGCAGATGGTAACCGAGGTGGAGCCGGCCGAGAGCGACCGCGGCGTGATGGCGCTGCAGATGCTCGACCGGCACCAGGCCCGCGAGGATCGCACCTTCCTGCACGTCGAGACCCTGATCGCCGAGGCCCGGCACTACACGGACCGCGCCGTGTCGTCGATGGAGGCCACGATCGGCAGCCTGACGCAGTCCAACGCCGAGAAGGACAAGCAGATCGCCGCGATCGCCACCGTGCGGGCGACCGCCGAGGCCGGCGCCAGCTCCGGCAGCACGATCTGGGGTCCGATCGCGTTCCTGGCGTTGGCTGTGATGTACAAGCCGCTTCTCAAGGCGCTGGGGCTCCCCAAGCACACCAGCCCGCAGGAGCTGGTACAGATCATCGTCGAGCGCGGTCAGAAAGGCATGGAGCGGATGATCGCGGGCGACGTGCCCCCGAGCCCGACCGGGCGCAACCGCGAGATCGAACAGCGCGAAGACCTCGACCCGCACGATCCCGAGCACGATGCAGACACCCTCTTCGCCGAGGCCGTCGAACAGGCCGACGCAGAGGCCTCCGCCCGTGACGCTTCGGCGAGCTCGGCAGAGCCGTCACGCAAGGCCGAGAACCCGACCGCCGCGGCCAAGCCCCATCGCAGTGTGGACGCCTGGAGCGCTCTGGGCCGACAGCTCGGCGCCGACATCGCCCGGCACCCGGACGCAGGGCACTGCATGGAAGCGCTGCTCAAGGCGGCGGGGGCCGTCATCCTGGCCGATCCCGACGCCCACGCGCGGATCAAAGACCAAAACATCACCATGGGCATGATGCTCAACGTCCTGGCCGAGGACGGATGATGCTGGACCGTGACGGCTGCGGACCTGGTCAGCCGCCGTCACGGTCCCCGATCAGGCGTCGGCGGCGGCGGTGGCGAGCCCTGCGATCGACGTGCGCAGGTAGCCCAGCCGATAGGCGAGTGTGTCGGTTGCTGGCGTGCCCTGCGTCGTGCCGATGAACATGTGTGTCACGTAGGCACGGACGGGATCATCGTTGGTCGTCGCCGTGCTGACCTTGACCGAGCTGGGGCCGGTCCCGGGCGGTCCGTAGATCGCCGTGATGACAACGGCGGTTGCTTCGGACGGGTAGAGCACGATCACCCGGCAACGCGTGGTGGAGTTGCGCGCGGGATCGCCGTCGACGTCGGCAGCCTCTAGCGTCCATTCCTGGTTGTTGTGGGCGATCGCCCGATCGCCCCCGTTGTAGAACCGAACCCCACCATTGATCCCGAGGTTGTCGGTGGCACTGGTGTTGCCGATCTCGACCCCCACGGCGTAGTCGTTCGTTGTGACCGCCGGCAGGGTGTCAAACTCGAATTCGAAGATGTCGACGTCACCATGAGAGGGGGCCGACCACCACGCCTCGTCATCGATGCGCACCCGCGCGCCGCGGTAGTCCCAGATCCGATCATCGGACTGCAGATCAAACGTCGCGGTGTGGAGCCCTCCGGAGGCCGCCCACGCCGACAAATGTGCGAACGGGTTGCTATCGAGGCTGTTGCGTAGCGTGACGTAGTCCAGCGCCAACGCCGCCGCACCTGCAGCGCCCGCAGCGAACCCGCCGGGGAACGTGACGCCCGAGCCGAGCGCGGCGCTCACCAGCGGATCCGTACGTCGTGCCGCACCACATCGGTCGGGCCGGACGGCGTGCCGTAGCAGTACAGCGTGTCGAGGTGCGAAAAGTCGACCGCGACATTGAGCAGCCCGGCCCGCTTGGGCTGGGTCGCATCCTGGGTCACGACCAGCTCGACCGACCCATCGTCGGTCAAGGTGGACTGCGCGTTGCGCAGCACGGGCGCCACGTCGTTTCCGTTGGTCGAGCGCGCCTGATAGCCGACCATCACCGAGCCCGGCGGGATCGGGATCGCGGCAAATCCGGTCGTCCCTGCGGTCTGGTCGTAGACGAGCCGCATGCTGCGCGGCCCGGTGATCTCGGCGAGCACCTGCGTTGTCACAGCAGGCTCATCTGACCGCCGCCGGTGATCTTGGCGGCGCCCCGGGTCGCCTTCTTGGCGGCGGAGCTGGCGGAGCTGGTGACGGACCGGGCGGCCTTGGCGGCGCCGCCGCTGCTGGTCTTCTTCTTCGCCGTCGTGGTCTTCTTCTTCGGAGCCTTCGCCTTCTTGCCCGTCGGCTTGCGCCGGCTGTGCTCACAGACGGTCTCGGGCTTGTTGTTGCGCTTGCGGCCGTAGCCCTTGACGGCCACGGCGCCGCGCTTCTTGGAGCAGCGGGCCGAGCGGGCAGGGCGGGCAGGGGTAGCCATCGCGTCACCTCGAAGTGTGCGCGGCCCGTCGGTCATCCCCACGAGCGTCTAATCCGTCACAGCACCCGCGTCCCGCTGCCCAGCTCGGCCGCGCGCAGGTAGCGCAGCGTCGTCTGGGCGCTCTTGTGGCGCGCCTGGCGTTGCAGGTCGGCGAGGCTGCCCCCCTGGCGTGCCGCGGTCGTCAGGTAGCCCACCCGCAGCGCGTGGGGCGTCAGCGCGTCCACGCCCGCCACCTCGCCCGCCAGACGGCGCCGCAGGCGGGCGCAGAGGTCCCGGAAGGCCCGCGGGCGCAGCGGGCGCACAGAGGCCGCTGCAGCGCCCCCAGGGCGCCCCTTGCCCTGCGCTGCGGGCCAGGCCCAGGCCGAGGGCTCGGGAGCGGGGTGCAGGGCCAGCCAGGCCTGCCAGGCGCGCACCGGGCAGCGGTCGGGCTGGACCGACGCAAGCACCTCGACGCTGACCGGCTCGGGGCTCGTCTTCGTGCCGTTGCGCACCTCGCGGCCGGTGGCGAAGTGCCGCCGCAGGTGGAGCACGAGCCCCCACGTGCGGGGCTCGACGTCGCCGAGCTGCAGCGCGCACAGCTCCGACGCGCGGCAGGCCGAGGCGTAGCCGAGCAGGAGCAGGGCCCGATCCCGGCAGCTCACGACGTCGCCCGCATCCGCCCGCTCGCCCAGCCAGGCCGCGATCTGGCCCATGGTCGCAGGATCGACGTAGGCGGCCCCCTGGGCCGGTGCGGCGGTCTTCTTGAGCCCGCGGATCGTGGCCCGGACCAGCGGATGCGCCCGCAGCGAGGGCAGCCCGGCCCGCTGGGCGACGCTCGACAGTGCAGAGGCGTGCAGCTCGATGCTGGACGCCTTGCGCTCTTCGCGGTGCATGTCGGCGAGGTAGTTGCAGACGGTGACCGGGTCCGGGGGCCAGCTCTGCAGGCCGCGGACCTCACAGAACGCCGCCCAATGGCGCATGATCCGCGAGTAGGCCCGGCGGGTCTCGGGGGCGAACGACTCGACCAGGAGCGCGCGCGCCTCGTCGGTCAGACCGGGTGACGGCTCGGCCTCGAGGTTGAAGCCGTCACGGGGGATCAGCGCCATTCCAGCCGCCCCGTCCGGGTGTCGTCCTTGCGTGTCTTCGTCAGCAGGTCCCACCAGAACACTCCGTATTCAATGCCGTCAGTCGGCCCAATGCCGGTCACAGGGTCGCCCCGGAAGCTCGGCCGCGGGGCGCAGATGTCCACCCTACAGGGGACGTGCTCCCGAAACAGCGGCGTGCGCTCGGCTGCGCCGTAAAACCCGATGGGAAGCAGCATGCAGACATGCGCGCCCCCCAGATACAGCGCCTGTCGCACGTGCTCCTCTGCCGTCGAGAACGGCGGATTGCCCACGATCAGCAGCGGCGGGCGCTCGGCGCGGAACAGCTCCAGCGCATCCTGACCGCACCCGCTGCCGAGCTGGTGATCGCACATCGCCACGCCGGGGGCCTGGTCGGGCTCGCCGAGGTCGCAGCCCGAGACGACTGCACCGGGGATCTGCCGGGCCGCGCCGACGAACGCCCCACCGCCCGCGTGCAGCTCCCAGACATCACGGCGGCCCTGCAGCTCGGTCGTGCGTCCCTCGGCGATGATCCGGCGCCACAGGGTGCGCACGATGAACCAGGACAGCGCCAGCGGGGTGAAGTCGGCGTCTCGGTCGCTGCGCTGGCCTCCGCTGGCCTTGCCGCTCACCGCGTCACGCGCTTGCACTTGAGGCAGAGCAATGCGGGCTTGCCGTAGATCAGGATGCGGGCATGCCGACACCCGCCACACCGAACGCACTTCATCGTGACGGCTCGTCGCCGGCGTTCAAGCCGTCACGCATGCTTGCCAGCGTCGACAGGTCAGGATCCTGCGCCACCCGGCGCCGCCCAGACTCTCGCTCCAGCAGCCAGATCGCATCGTGCGACAGCACGAAGGCCCGGCCGCCCGGGTGAAAGAGCAGGGCGATCCGCGCGTTGACGTGCCAATCCCGAGGCCCGATCCCCGACCTCACGGCCCAGAGGCAGCGATCGGGCTGCAGGGCGAGCGTCACGCGGATGGCGTCTGGGTCGCCTTCGTCGTTGCGCTCGACCCAGTCCAGCCGACCCCACCGCAGCCGGGCCCACAGGTCGCAGAGCACCGCGTCAACCACACGCCAGGCGTACAGCAGGGCGATCCCCAGCACGACGGCGAGCACGATGACCAGCACGACCCACCCGACCCCGTGAGCCAAGGGCTCAAGCAGCAAGAGCAGCGCATGCCAAAGCGCCCCGATCACGGCTTGCCGCCTTCACAATCCAGCCGCTCCCAATGCTCCACCACGGCGTGAGCTGCCTGCAGGGCGTCCGGCGATAGGGCGCCTCTCGCCGCGATCAGACCGATAGGACCAACCAAAGCGAACATTTCGCGACGCACCTCGGTCAGGGTTGGTCGCCGAGGGGCGGCGCATGTTGGGCTGTCGCAGTAGGCACAGACCACGCCGGCCACTGGTGCCCCGCAGCTCTCACACCGCATCATCGCCCCCACTGGCGTGGGCGAGCACCAGGAGCCGCCCAGGGCGTGACGGGTCGGGGAGCTCCCCGCAGCGGTCACGCTGGCGCGCCGAGCGATCGGCGTCTGCAGCGGCCTTGATCTCGGCCAGCTCGGCCGCCAGCTGATCGAGCCAGGCGGTCAAGCCATCCCGCAGCCGCTCCACCTCGGGCCGTCCGAGCAGGACGTGGGATAGCTCGCCGTCCTCGCTCGCCGTGATCGCCAGCATCGCCGGCCCTCCGTCGAGCACGGTCAGGTGGGCCCGGTCGGGCTCGGAGCTGTCGAAGAGCAGGAGCAGGGTGTCAGCGGCCATCAAAGCCACCACCAGTACGCATGTGCGCTTGCCGGGCCCAGCGTGATCCCGGCCTGCAGCTGATCCCCGTAGTGCCCGAACCAAAAGCCAAACTCCCAGCGGCACAGGTTCCAGGCGGCACCGCATCCCAGGTTGCCGGCAAGCGTCTTCGACCAGGCGCCGCCCAACATCCAGGGGGGCAGCATCACGACCCCCTCGGGCCGAAGAGATCGGCCTGTCGTGACGGGTCGTCCTCGAGCTTGCAGCCGTCACGCGAGGCGGCCTCACGCCGGCCACGCTCGACCTGGCCCCGCGTGGGCGGACGCTGGCCCCCGGGCGGCTCGGCGGGCACGACGGGCCGGTACGGGTCCAGGCGTGCGCCGAGCAGGGCCCGCAGGGCGCCGCCCAACAGGTCCCACTCGCCGCGGATGTTGGGGTTGTGTCCGCCGACCCAGCCCGATCGGAAGGTCTGGGCCTCGGGCACCAGGTGCGGCCTCACCGGGTCGCCCTCCCCCGGCCCACCGAACCGCGGCGCCTTGAGCAGGCGCGCGCGGTACCAGCGGCCATCCTCGCGGGTGCCCTGCAGGTCGATCGTTGCTTGGGAGAGCAGGTGCGCCCGGCTCTCGTCGCCCTCGGGGACCATGTAGATCTTTACGAGCAGCACGGGATCTTCTCCATCGGTTCGGACGGTGGACACACCCCCAGCGACACGCGCCAGGCGGCGTGAGCGCGCAGCTCATCGGCGAGGCCCGGCGGCGGACCGAGCACCATGCTGATCGCCCGGCTCATCCGCCCAT
Organism: uncultured Pseudomonadota bacterium; assembly: GCA_937891875.1. Lineage (GTDB taxonomy): Bacteria > Myxococcota_A > UBA796 > UBA796 > REDI01. Next base: position 18,098 of record CALATR010000228.1, read on the forward strand.
CGAAACCGGACAGCAGCCCCAACCATTGCCGCGCAAGCGGCGGCCTCGCGTCGCACGTGATCTCCGGCCAGATCGCGTCACACAGCTCGGTCGCGGGACGCGTCGGGATCCCGCCCCGCGCCCGGGTCAGGATGGGGCAGTCATAGGCCTTGCCTTGACGTGTACACGTCATGGCGCAGACTCCCGAAGCCAGCGGGCACCGCCATCGTCGGAGGCGCCGTGCGCCTTCAAGAAGAGGACCAGGGCCCGCCTCCGGCTGTCGTCGGCCAGCCTGGTCCGTGACGGCTTCTCCGCCGGCGACGAGCCGTCACGGCATGGGCGGCTCATCGGGGCACCTCGCCCAGGTGCGAGCCGATCAGGTCGTAGACCTCGCGCAGGATGCGATCGGGCACCTGCACCCCACGCAGGCCCGGCCGGTGCTCCCCGTCGATGAACACCGACAGGTGAAGCCCGCCCGCGTCGGGATCGTCATCGCGCTCGATCTGCAGGTGGACGGTCCCGCAGTCGCTGTCTTCGGCGTCGAGCGTGACGCGCACGCCCATCCGCTCCGCCTTGATGTTCGTCGACATCACCACCCCCCGAATTCGTCAAGCGCGGCCACCTCGGCCGGCGTCATGGTCTCGATCCGGATCGCCAGTCCCGCGGGTCCGCACTCCTCGATCTCGCCGACCAGGAGCGCCCAGCTCTCGGCGTCTCGGGCCTCGCCGAAGACCACCCAGGCGGCCCCATCGAGGTCCGCAGGGCGGATCTGCAGGTAGGCCCGCGGCCGGTCCGGGCTGGCCTCCGCCCAGCTCGTGGGCTGCAGCTTCGTCCCGCGCTGGCGCTCGGGTGACGGCTTGACCAGGTCCTCGGAGCCGTCACGGTCCGCGAGCTGCCGCCGCTCCATCTGGGCGACGGCGTGATCGAGGTGCCGCAGCTCCAGGAAGCCCGCCAGCGTGTGCCGCTCGGCGGGGGTGAAGCCGTCCCAGGCCAGGCCGTACGCGGTCTGCTCGGTCGTGTGCACGAGCATGCCGCGATCGTTCGCCGTGACGTGCTCGACGCCTCCGACCGCGTAGCCGCTGCTGACGTCCAGGCCCGTTTCAGCCCAGGAGCCCGGTCGCTCGGTCAAGTCGATCTCGATGCGCTGGGGATCAGGCACGGTGCACCGTCCTCGGGAAGCGTCGCGGGGGCGACGGCAAGACCAGGGCCCACAGGCCCAGGGTGTGAAGGGCTAGATGGGCCTCCCAGGCCCCGATGTGCTGGGCCTTCGTGCGGCCGACCGAGTCGACGACGATCGTGCGGTCAGCCATGGCGCGCCTCGCGGTCCTCGAAGTCGCGGATCGCGTCGTGGAGCTGGACCACGAGCATGAGGCCTCCGACTGGGCGGCCCTCACGGCCTCGCGCTGCTCCCGCTGCCGCTCGGCCGTGTCGAGCAGGACCGCCCCGGCCTCGTCGAGGTAGACCACGCGCCAGGTCGGGTGTACGGGCACCGGGAACGTCGCGCCGTCGAACAAGACGTTGATGTAGCTGTGAGACGCGCTGCGGATCGTGCCGGCCTTGCCGTCGACCCTCACCCGCATGCCCCGCTTGGCCGGGACGTCGCGGTAGCTCCGGATCTGCTCCATCGCGCCGCTCATGGGGCCCCCTCGCGCCAGGTCGACACGCCCAGCAGCTCGCAGGCCAGGTCTGCCCCGGCCGCCATGACGAACAGCGCCGCCGCCAGCTCGACGGCCCACAGGGCCAGCCGCCATCGCGTGACGAACACCGCCCGCACGTTCTCTGTCTCACCCATCGGAAACCCCCTTCCATGGGCCCCGGTAATGGAAGGTTACCGGAGCCTCTTCCGGAGGCTACCCGGCTTGCTGATCAGAGTCAAGGCCAGGAGAGCCAGGGTCCGGCCGGTGATCGTCCCGGAAGATGCAGCGCCTAACGCTTACGCTATCGCCACCGGCCGGACCTTGCTCCGAGCACAGGGTACCCGCTTGCTGATTCTGTTACAAGAGCGGCGGCGAATCCCCGCCAACCCCAGGAGCGTCCCCCATGCCCCCCGAGTTCACTTCCGAGCGTCGCAGCACCACCACCGACGATCTCTACCGCCTGTCCACCGACCGCAGCGCCATCCTGTGCGATGACCCGGGCGGTACCGGCGTCTTCCCCGTCTCGCGCAGCGACGGGCAGATCGACGAGGTGAAGGCCGCGATCGCCGCCGCCCAGGCCCACACCGGAAACGGCCTCGTCAGCGCCAGCCTGATCGACAACAACGGTGTCAGCTTCGGCACCATGGCCCAGCAGCCCCACGTGCCGGGCACCGCCAAGACCTACCGGTTCTCCAAGTCGTCCTCGGAGTTCTTCACCTGCGACGACCTCGACGCCTTCGCCGACGCCCTCGACCACCTCGACGGCGCCGCGGATGCGGCCGGGATCGCCGACGACGGCACCGTCTGACCGACGCGCGTCGACCAGACCGGCTAGGCTGGTCCCGCAAGTCTGGACCCACGAAGGCCCGCCGAGCACCTGGCTCGGCGGGCCTTCCCTTTTGGCCGTGACGGCTCCGAGGACCTGGTCAGGCCGTCACGGCGTCACGACGCCCCGTAGTCGGCGTGATCGTGCTCGACGTGGGCGCGCCACTGCGCCGCCAGGTGCTCCTGCAGCTCGGCCCAGGTCAGGGCGCCACCGTGGCCCGGCAGGAAGGCCACCGCGGGCGCGAGGCTCGCCGGCTGGTCCCTCGGGACCGGATCGCGCGACTCGACGACGTAGGGCCGGAAGACGACGCGGGAGCTGCCGTCGTACGTGTAGACGGCGAGCCGCCGGGAGCGCCAACCGCAGTCACAGGCTGCGCCGACGCCGACCAGGTCGTTGCGGTCGCTGGCGTCGCCCTGGGCGGCCGACAGCTCGCGCAGCCAGGACGAATCGAGATCGGCGCGGCGCTCGGCGACGAAGCCGACGATCCAGCCTTCGTGCTCTTCGTGACCATCGAGGACCCAGCCCATCAGCCCTCCCCGGGGATCTCGCACCCCTCGGACGTCCAGCCGTCCGCGTAGGCCTCGGGATAGCACGCCCGAAAGCCGTCCATGAAGGGGCTGTCTTCGTCCCTGACCCGCTCGGGGAGGTACGGGCCCTCCATGATGCAGGCCAGCCGGCCCTGATCGAGCCCCCAGCGCTCGCCGGCCTCGCAGCCGTCCCAGCACTCGGCCGCCTTGAAGTGCTCGTCACAGACGTGACCCTCGCCGGTCTCGCTGTCCGTGTCCCCTACACCGCACGCCCCGAGCAGGAGCGCCGCCACGATCGCACGCATGGATCCTCCTTTCGGGCCCTCCGAAGGCCCACCCTCCCGTACGCCGCCCGTCACGGGTCGTCAAAGAAAAACCAAGCTCAAACCTAGCTAATCGACCGTTCGCTCATGCGGATTAGAGCGTGTGTAGCCCTCCCCGCGCCCCGCGCTTCCCCCCCCTACGGGCCGGGGCGCGGTGGTGGGCTTTGGCCGTGACGGCTGCGGCCTGCAGGCCGAACGGTCACGCCTCGTCGACGGGCCCAGGCAGCAGCCGACGCCAGAACGGCAGCCGACGGGCCGCCCGCTCGGCCTGCAGCTCGGCGCGCACCGCGTCCAGCTCCTCACGCGCCTGCAACAGGTCTGACCGGCTCTCCTGCTGGTGAACGGCGATCCGCTGCACGGTGCGACGCAGGGCGTCTCGCTCGGCGGTCAACGCAGCGATCGTGCCCTTGTGGCGCTCGATCTCAAGCTGCAGGCGCAGCCGTTCGATCTCGACCTGGGCGGCGACCCCGGCCGGTGCGTCCGGTGCCTGCACGGTGGTGCTCACCGGTGCCTGCACGGTGGTGACCGGTGGCGTCGGGGCCGGGGTGATCCCCGCTTCGATCAGGTAGCGGTGCAGCTCGGACAGAGAGACCATCCCCGGCGGGGCGCCGCCGCTGGCCGGTGGCGCCCCTTCGTAGCGGGTGATCTTGTCCTGGTTCGCCCACCGGCGGATCCGGCTCGCCGTCAGGCCGAACCGCTCCGCCGCCACCTTGGTAAGCACCAGATCGGCCGGCTCGCCCATGCACCCTCCACCACCACCGAGCACCGTGCAGGCGCCGTGCAGCACCACCGCGCAGGCACCGAGCGGCACCGTGCACGGCCGTGCAGAGGGCAGGATAGCAGGCCGATCGACCGTGTCGGCTGGGCGAGCTCGCCGAAGCCGTCACGGCGTGACGGCTGCAAGCTCGAGCTCGGCGAATGCCTCGCCGCAGCACTCGCAGCTGATCGCGCCCAGCTCGAAGATCGACGGAGAGATCCGGAAGCTGCGGGGCGTCTCGCACGCACACGAGACCTTGATCCGCTTGTTCTTGGGCTTGGCCTCTTCCTCTTCCTCGGTCTCGCCCTCTTCCTCTTCGTCGGCTTGGTCGGCCTCGCTCGGGGCGGCGATCCCCAACGCCGGATGGTAGCGGTAGGCCCGGATCACCTGCTCCAGGGCGTCCAGCTCCACCTGATAGCGGGCCTCTCCGAGCGGCGAGAGGCCGCACGTGTCCCAGCCGTAGCCCTTGCGCTTGACCGTCTGACAGCCCAGCTCCTGGGCGAGCGCCTGAAACTTGCCGTTGTGGTAGCGGCCCCCGCGGGACGTGTCCTGAATGCCCCGGGCGTCGGCGAGCGCGTGGGCGGCCTCGTGCAACAGGGTGTCCATCACCTCACGGTGGCCCTTGCCGAGCCCTTCGGAGCCGATCAAGACCTCGCCGATCCGCTCCTCTCCCGCGACCCAGGCACCGGGCGCCCAATGCCCCAGCTTCTTGAGCCGTCCCCCCTCGGCGCCGGTGGCGATGACGATCGCGACCTTGGGCAGGTCGGTGTGGAAGCTGCGGATCTGGGCCCAGACGGTCTCCAGGACGGTCGTCAGCTCCGAGAGGGTGAGGTCTGGGATCAGCGCCTCGGCCTGCACCTCGGCGCTCACAGGGCACCGCCCACGCCGTACACGCGGCGCTCTGCGTCGGTCTCTGCACGTCTGGCCCCGCGAGCCCATCGAGCCCACGCCCCTGGGGTGGTACGCCGCTCGGCGTAGGGCTTGCCGTCGCCCCGCCTGCCCGTCGGGCGCCACCACACACAGTCCGACGCCACTCGGGTGATCTCGCGCGCGAGGCCTCCGCGGATCCAGACCTCCCCGGCCGACCAGGTCGGCGCCTTGGCGGCGGGCTCCGGCTCCGGCTCCGGAGCGCGTGACGGCTCGTCGCCGGCGGGCAAGACGTCACGGGTGCACGTGGCCCAGCCGCTCGACCGGTCGCGGTGCACGTCGCCCGCTGCGCACAGGGCGCTCCAGACCCGATCGCCGTCGTTGGGGTCGATCTCCAGGCGACGGAACAGCGCGCTGCGCTCGTCGGTCTTGACGCCGGCCTGGTCGAACACGGCGAGCGCGATCCGCTGCGCCCGGTGCTGGTCCATGGGGTCGGTGAGCAGGACATCGGCGCGCAGCTCGATCCGGGCGGCCGTCTCGGCGGCGGCCTCCGCAGCGGGCTCGGCGGCCTCCGCAGCGGGCTCGGTCGACACGATCGGGGCGTGGATCCCGCTCTTGCGGCGGCGGCGGGCCACCCTGCCGACGGGGATCGCGTGCTGCTCTGCGATGACGGCGTCCGGCAACTTGCCGAGCAGCGCGACCCAGGGCGGATCGGCGGGCGCCTTGCCCTCGGCGAGCAGGGCCGGCTGGGCGTCGGCGTCGATCTTCGTGCGGGTCCGCTTGGCGAGGCTGCGCAGCCGGCTCCGCTCCTTCTTGGCCCGCTCGATCTGGTCGTCGAGCAGGTTTGCGGCCTTCTCGGCCCAGGTGGCGAGGGCTTCGAGGTCAGTCGGCTCGCCGGCCTC
>CALATR010000229.1 GCA_937891875.1 uncultured Pseudomonadota bacterium
CGGGGGCAGCACCGTCTCCGCGGCGAGCCCTTCGTCGAGCCAGCGGGCGACGGTCGGGGGCACGCCCGGGTTTCCGCACGCGCCGACGAGCACGAGACCGCCTGGCAGTCCGCCTCGCAGCAGCTGATCGAGGGCGGAGAGCGAGTCGCTGTCGGCGTCCTGGAGGTCGTCGAGCAGGACGACTCGGGGCGTCGGCCCCTGGGCGATCCGCTGGCCCGCCAGCCAGGCTCGCTGCTGCGCGCTCCCCTCGATGGACTCCCGGCCGAGCAGGCCGGACAGGGCACCGAACGGGTCGCTCGTCGGGCGTCCCCGGGCCGTGTCCACCCGCAGGCCGCGCCGTCGGGCCAGCTGGGCGACCTCGAGGATGAAGCGAGTCTTTCCGGAGCCGGACGCGCCCTTGGCCACCACCGCACGCCCCTCGTCCACGGCGGAGTCCAGGGCCCGTGTGATGGCTCGAAGAGCAGCTTCTCGGCCGATCAGCGGCGCCCGGTAGACCACCGTCCGGGGCTCGGGCCGCGGGGCCTCGTCCGGGGTCGCACCCAGCGCGACCAGGGCGTCGGCCACATCGCTCGCGTACGCGAAGCGATCCCCGGGGAGCTTGGCCAGCAGGCGCTGGACGACCGCATCGAGGGGTGCCAGCGCGGGGTCGTGTGCGGCCATGGCCGGTGGTGTGCGGTGCTGGTGTGCCTGCAGGACTGCGGCGGGCGAGCCCCTGAAGGGCGGTCGGCCGGTGAGGAGCACGTGCAGGACGCATCCCAGGGCGTACAGATCGGTCCGGCCGTCGACCAGCTCCCCGCGGATCTGCTCCGGGGCCATGTACCAGGCCGTTCCGGCGCTCCACCCAGCACTCTGGTCCAGCAGCTCCCGGCCGGTGACGTCGCGCGCTTCGACCGCGATGCCGAGGTCGAGCAGCACCGGTCGGCCGTCCTGCACGCACACGTTGCTGGGCTTGAGGTCGCGGTGCACGCGGCCCTCGCCGTGCAGCCAGGCCAGCGCGGAGCACAGCCGCACGACCAGGTCCAGGCGCTCGCGGACCTCGCCGGGCTCCAGGCGCACCGCCGGGGTGGCGATCTCATCCAGCTGGGGATCCGCCAGGGTCTCGCCATCCCAGAAGGTGCTGGGGGTGGCGGTCGGGGGGGACGCGGCGCGGGGCACCCAGACGGACAGGGCGGGCCCGTCGATCCAGCGCATGGCGATCCAGGGGGATTCGGCGTGCACGTCATGGTCGACGACTGACACCACGTCCGGGTGGTCCAGCCGGCGCAGCAGCTCGAGCTCGCGGGCGAGGCGCGCGCGGTCATCGCTCGACAGGCGCTGCAGTGTCTTCACCGCGGCGAGCGCGCCGGTCTCCCGGTGCTCGGCTCGCCAGACGATCCCGTGGCCACCGCGGCCGGCGACCTCGCGAAGGACCCATGGACCGAGGTGGGAAGGCGTCATTCGCGCACCCTAGCAGGCGTGTCGCGAGCTCGACCCGGCGCCCCGGAGCTCACACGAAGCGGTACACCGCCCGCATGCGCGCGCCCTCGCCCATCAGCTCCCACACGGCCTGGTAGGTCATCTCGGCGGTCCGGCGGGCGTGCTCGGGGTCGCCGGGGCTGACGCCAAGGCCGAACAGCACGCGGTCGGTCACCTCTGCGCAGCGGAGCAGATCGGCGTGGTCGACGTCGGGCGGCAGGTCGGCCATGGCGCGGCGGGCGAGGGCCACCGCCGAGTCGCCCGGTCGCCGGTGCACGCCGATGTCGGCCAGGGCGATCTCGACGACCCGCCAGGCCTGCAGCACCTGCCGGGTCGGGGGCACCGGCCACAAGGGCTTGCGCAGGTGGCGGAGCAGGAGCGCACGCCGCATGGGTGGGAGGAAGATCAGCAGCCCGACGATCGCCAGCAGCACGACCAGGATGAGGGTCATGAGCGAGATCCCCGCCTGCTTGACCGCCTCGACCACCTGTTCCTGTGTCTGCTGGTCTTCCTCGCCTTCTTCCTCGCCTTCTTGCGGATCCGGCTGCTGGCTCTGCTGGTTGCAGCCCTGGTTGTCCTGGGGCTCGGGTGGGGGCTGCGACTGCTGCTGCTGCTGCTGACCGTGGGACGGCCCGTCGCCGTCGTCCGCCGGGGCCGATCGCCACAGGAACGGGGCGGTGAGCGCGGCGCCGCCGGCGAGTACCAGGGTCAGGGCGAGCACGGCGATGACGTGGCTGCAGCCGAGGCGACCGCCCTTGCGCACCTCGAGGTCCGACCGCGGCAGCTCGGGGCCGCCCTTGGCAAAGCGCCACAGCTGCACCCGGTGGCGCTCGCGGGCTGCGAGGTAGACGACCAGGAAGCCCGCGCCCAGGAGCAGGACCGGCAGGCTGAACAGGTCCCAGATCGCCCACTTGTTGCCCTCGAACCAGTTGGACGCAGACCCGGTGAACTTCTCCGAGATGACGAGGATGCTCGCCGTCAGGTACATGAGTGGCGCCCAGGTGGCGAGCAGGCCCATGTGCACCCGCAAGCTCCACAATCCGGCGAGCAGAAAGAACGGGAGCAGCACGATGAACAGGATGACTGCCACCATCGCTTCCTCGGGCAACGGCGGTGGGCCGAGCGCGAGGAGCAGCAGACTCGACCAGACCAGCGCGGCGAAGGCGGCGATGATCCAGGTGCGCAGGCGGGCGAGGGCGGCGAGCTGACCGAGGCCGATGCCGACGGCGGTGGTGACGGCGATGCCGCCGAAGATGAGGATGCCATCCGCCTGCCCCTCGTCGACCAGGTACAGCGCGAAGAGCAGGCCGAACGCCAGGAAGGTCATGGCCCAGAACGCGATCACCGGGATCGCGGCGGCCTTGAGCTCGACCCAGGTACGGCGCCAGCGACTTGACGCCTGGGGGGCGACCGTGCTCACGCCGCCTCCCGCACGCCGCCGCGCTGGGCGAAGAGCCCGCGGAACGTGAGTGTCCGGGGCCCGGCCTCGACCTGGTAGACGGCGTCGCCGCGGCCTCCGAGGGCGGCGGGCAGCGCCTGGCCGGTGCGGGCGATCCGGGCGCGCAGGGCCTTGCGGGCGCGCCAGCCGGCGAAGAGGCGCCACGTGGCGGTCACCCGGCGAAACCAGGCGTTATCCTCGGATCCTGCGGAGTTGGGCAGGCGGGTGAGCCAGGCGATGACGCCGAGCACGGTGCCGCCGGTGATCTGGGCCAGCCAGTGCTTCTCATCCGCCCCCAGCGCCGCGAGCGGATCGACCACGATCCAGGTCGTGTCGGCGCCATCGAGGCGACCAGGGGGCGCGCCCAGGACGCGGGCGGTGGCGACGAGCCCGTGCACGTGCTCCCCGCAGTCGGCGAGCAGATCGTTCACCTCGTGGCTGGACTGCCAGGCGACCCGGGCACCCAGGTCCTGCCACTTGGCGACCTCGCCCTTGCGGCAGGCCATGCGCACGACCTCGACCTCGGCGGACTCGTGGGCGCGCACGGCAGCGAGCAGGGTGACCCGATCCCCGCGCTGGACCAGCTCCACCGCGAGACTGAGCCACGCGTCGACGAGTGCGTCCAGGACGGGCTCGGCGCCTCGCTCGGCCGCCTGCTTCAGCTCGGCGGGCACGAAGCTGTCGAGCACCAGGAGCACGTCCTGGGTGGTGATCTCGCGGGTCTCGGGGACGCGCACCTGCAGCCGGCCGTGCTTGAGAGACAGCCGCCAGTGGATCCGTCGGGTGTCGTCGCCGACGCCGAACTCGCGGAAGCGGAACAGGTCCTCGGTCGGGAAGCGGTGGGGCTTCGTGAGCACGTCGGGCTCGCTGGACTGGACCCGGGGCGGCTCGATGACGTGGGCCTGCTTGATGCGCGGCAGGACCTTGAGGGCGGCGGTGGCCACGCTGGCGACGCTGACCTGGGTGATGCCGAGCAGGTCCTGATACCAGAGTCTTGCCGGTCCGACCTCGTAATATCCGCGAGGCGTGACCCGCAGGCGACCGCGCAGGGTGAGCTCGCCGCGGCGGGCCTGCTGACCGACCATGTAGCGGGACTCGGTCTGCAGCCGCGGGTGGTTCGGGTCCTCGATGAGCAGGCGGTAGCCGGCGGGAACGGGCACCCGGCGGAAGGTCCAGACCTCCTCGACCTCGTCGCCGACGTGCACGACCGCGGGCTCCATGCGCCGGTTGATCGTCGCGTCCGCGCGGCCGAGGCCCCGCTCGAAGGTGCGGACCAGGAAGGTGCTGACGAAGAGGCTCCAGCCGGTCACCAGGTAGAAGAGCAGCAGGCCGAAGACGGCGATGAGGCCGAAGCTGGCCCACTGCAGGCCCAGGGCGACCAGCGTCATCAGGCAGCCCAGCACCAGCAGGCTCCACCCGCGCAGGGTGACGACGCCGGCGTGGGTGGCGAGCACGTCGAGGGCGCGGCGCACGGTGAGGCCGCCGCGCTCGCGCCACCAGCGGAACTCCCGGCGGCTCTTGAGCACGAGGCCGACCAGCTGGGCGAGCAGGACCGGCGCGAGCACGCACAGGGTGATGAGCAGCAGGGCGGGTGCGGTCTCGGCGACCTCGGAGACCTCGAGGAAGAGCGCGCCGACGAGCCCGACCAGGAACGGCAGGATGAACATGCCGAGGAGCTGGAACAGGAGCAGCGGCAGGGTGATCAGCGGATGCCGCGCCTTCTGGTGGGGGAGCCCCACGGCGGCCTAGGGATGCACGTCGACGCCGGTGAGCACCTCGTGCACGTAGGCGTGGGCGGTGGCGTTTCCGGCGAGCAGCATGCGGTGGGCGAGCACGTCGGCAGCGATGGCCTTGACGTCGTCGGGCAGCAGGTAGTCCCGGCCGGCGGCGAGGGCGGTGGCCTGGCCGACCCGCACCAGCATCAGGGTGGCGCGGGGGGAGGGGGGCGCCAGCGCGCGGGCGTCGGCGCGGATGGCGTTGACCAGGTCGACGACGAAGCGCTTCACGACGTCGGAGACGTAGACCAGGGGCACGGTCTCCTGCCAGGCCAGGAAGGTGTCGATGTCGATGACCGACTGCAGGTCGTCCACCGGGGGCCGGTTGCCCAGGTGCACGTCCAGCATGCGCATCTCGGCTTCTGGAGGGGGAAATCCCATGGTGAGCTGCATCGTGAACCGGTCGAGCTGGGCGGCGGGCAGCACGTAGGTCCCGTCGTGGTCGAGGGGGTTCATGGTCGCGAGTACCTGGAACGGCGGCTCCAGCGTGTGGGTGCGGCCCTCGACCGTGACCTGGCGCTCGGCCATGACCTCGAGCAGGGCGGACTGGGTCTTGGGGGTGGCCCGGTTGAGCTCGTCGGCGAGGAGGATCTGGGTGAAGATCGGGCCCTGCTGGAACTCGAACTGCTTCGTCCGCAGGTTGAAGACGTTGCTGCCGGTGATGTCCATGGGCAGCAGGTCGGGCGTGAACTGGATGCGCCGGAAGCGGCTGGAGATGGTCGCGGCGATGGCCCGGGCGAGCATGGTCTTGCCGGTGCCGGGCACGTCCATGAGCAGCACGTGGCCCCGGGCGGTCATGCACAGCAGCACCTTGCGGACCACGTCGTCCTTGCCCAGGATCACCCGGCCGATGTTGGCGACGACCGCGTCGAACTGCTGCTGGAACGTCTGGATCCGAGCGGCGAGCGCCTCGTCGCGGTTCGGTCGGGAGTAGGCGGGCTGGGCCACGGAGCCTCCGGGTTCGGCGGCGAGGTTAGCGCAGTGGGAGGTGCTCTCGGGGGTGAAGGAACGGGTCGGGTCGGACACGGAGGGGGGCCGGGAGGCTGTCGATGGAGAAGTTCGTGCGTGGAGCGGGTGCGGCGGCGCTCCTTGCCGGAGCCATGTGGACATCGGACGCGCTCGCTGGGTGTGAGTTCGGCGGAGTGCAGGTCGGCGTGGGCATCAGTGCCTCCATTCGGCTGGGGCGGAAGCCGGCCGCCGGGCGCACGGGGGTGAGCGGCCACGTGTTCGGGGAGACCTCCCTGGCCTGCGGAAGCGAGTGGTTCGGCACCACGCAAGGCATCGAGCTGGGATTTCGGAGCGTCCGGGGCGCGCCGGCTCGAGCCCACGTCGCGGCCCGCGTCGGCGGCGGTGTTGTCGCCATGTACGGCTTCATGGGACACATCAACGTCGTGACCGGACGGGTCCTGCTCGGGGCGAGCTTCGGCGGCGGCGGGCCCGCCGTCCTCGGCGCGGGCGACGTCCGAGGCCTGCTGCTCCACCTTCGCGTCGCCGAGGAGCGGTTCGTGCGGTCCGCGACGGCTCCGGAGCCGACCCGGGACTTCCTCCAGGTGGGGCTCGAAGGCGGGTTCGTCCCCTACGGTGGCTTCATGGTCGTCGAAGGCCGCCCCCTCCGCGACGACCTCGCGCGAACGCCGACCCTCACGACCTCCCGCCCGGTCTCGGGCCTCGCCGCGCGCTGGCTCGACCGCGCTGCTGACGAGCTGGAAGCGGTCGCCGCCTTCCTCAACCTCGCCGCCGAGCTGCGCGAAGTCGGAGCCCCCGAGGACCTCGTCCGGCGCTGTCTCGTCGCCGCCGACGAGGAGGCCGACCACGTCCGGCGCTGCATCCAGCGCGCCCAGGCCCACGGCGCCGGGATCGTGCACACCGCCCCGCTCGAGCACCGACCGCGCCGCTTCGCCACCCTGCAGGAAGGACGGGAGATCCTCGCGTTCGAGTCCCTTCGCGACGGGTGGCTGAACGAGGGCGCCGCGGCCGCTCAGCTCGAGGCCGACGCGAGGCTCGCCGGGACGGTCGACGACCCGATCGCGCGCGCCGACGCCCCGATCCTCCGCGCCATCGCCCGGGATGAGCGGGGCCACGCGCGGCTCGGTCTCGCGATCGCCCGGGCGCTCGCTACCTGAGGCGGACGAAGCCCGAGAGGGTGCGCCACAGCCGGGTCATGGTGGTGGCGTAGCGGGCGTCGTAGTCCCGATCCCAGCCTTCGACGTCCGCTTCCGAGACGCCCCACGCCCCGGCGAACGCGCGCACGACCTTCCACTCGGTGCCGTCGCGCTCGTGGTCGAGGTGGACCAGGTGCACGCAGGCCTCGATCAGGCGGCGGCGGGTCTGGAAGTCGGGTGGGGCGATCAGCTCGTGGGGGCGCCAGACGCGCAGGTCGGCGTCGTCGACCGGGGGCAGGCCCTCCGCCTCGAGGAAGGAGTCGATGAAGCGGCGCTCGCCGGGGCGGATCTCGCCGTCGGCGGCCATGACCGAGATCAGCACCCGGGCGGGCACCCGGGGGTCGAGGGGCTCGGGGAGGTGGAGGTCGACGTCTTCGGCCTCGACAACCGCAGGGGCCCGGTCGACCACCTCGACCGGACGCGCGGACGGCGCCTGGTCGGGGGTGTGCAGGGCACCGCCACCCTGGTCGGGGAAGAGCCAGGCGATGACGTCGAAGGAGGTGTGCACGACCTCCCCGCGCTGGATGAGCGCGTCCACGTGGGCGACCGAGCCGCCGAGGTGGGCGACGGCGAAGCGCTCGACGTCGTCCTCGCCCTCGGCCTCGGCCCAGCGGATGAGGGCGGCGCGCACCGCGTCCGGTCGGCGGAGGTTCGCGGGTGGTGAGATCTCACGAAGCCGTGGGGTGTAGCCGCACTCTCCGCAGATGCCGCGCCCGGTTCGCGCGGCCTCGGACAGGGGCTTGCTGCAGTTGGGGCAGCGGCCGCTGGACGGCGGGAGCTTGGGGACGAAGCCCTCTTCCACCGCGACGGCCTCCCAGCCGCAGCACCGGCAGCGCTGCTCCGCCGGGCGACCCAGGTGGGTAGCAGGGTGGGCGGGGTCCATGATCTGCACGACGGCGGCCTCGACCCGGCAGTGGGGGCACGTGGCCAGCACCTGCCAGGGATCGCCCATCACGTCGGCACCGCCAGCAGCAGGCGCACGGTGCGCAGGGAGAGCGCTGCTGCGACCCAGCGGCAGGCGTGCTCGGCGTAGGCGATGTCCCCGTCGACCAGCGCGTTCAGCCGGGCGCTGGGCGGGGCATCGGACCGGGCGCGGAGCAAGCGGCGAGCGGTCCGCGGATGCAGGCCCTGCTCCGAGACGATCGCCAGGCTCGGTCCGTCGACCGGCCCCCAGGACAGGGTGCGGCCGTCTCCGACCAGCACGGTGGTGCGCCCCTCCATGTCGACCCCGACCGCGCCGCGACCGGCCGGCGGGGGAAAGCCGGACAGGCGGTCGACCAGCGCGCGGAGCCGTGCGAGATCATGGGCGTGCCGACGGGACTTCCAGCGGGTGACCACCCCGTGGCGTGCGCTGGCGAGCTCCTGGGCGAGCGCGCCGAGCAGTGCCGGGGCGAGCTCGGCCATGGACGCGGGAGGGAGCTCGACCGCGCCGTCGAGCACGGCGTCGAGGGGACCGTCGGGGAGCACGTGGAAGAGCCGGCCGACGAGGTCGTCCAGGCGCACCGGATCGGCCGAGAGCTGCAGGCAGACCAGCCGGGCGCCCTCGGGGGCCTGCCGCAGCTCGTTCTCGTCGGGATCGACGGTGCCCAGGCCGGCCCGCTCCCGCGCCTCGAGGTCGGCCGCGATCCGCAGGGCCGCGCGCAGTCCGACCGCGACATCAGGCGGAGCGCCCTCGACCAGGGGGCCGCCGGGGAGGGGGGCGCACACGGCCGGATCGGCGCCGCTGCGCTCCTCGTAGGGGCCGGGCAGGGCGGCGGCGAGGGCGCGGGCGGTGCGGGAGAGCCGGCGCCGGTGGGCCGGGGTGCGGGCGTGGGGGCGCAGGACCCGGGCGAGCACGTCGTGGCCGGACACCACGTCGACCGCCTCGCACGTGACCGTCCAGTCGTCCCAGCGCACCACCCGTCCCAGGCGCAGGCCGGTGCCGCGCAGGGCGGTGTCCTCGAGGTCCGCCCAGGCCTGGGCTTCCAGGGTGAGGCGTTCGAGCGCGCGATCGCTGGGATCGGCCTCGGCCAGCACCTCGAGGGCGACGGCGAGCTCGGGTGGGTCGAGGTCGGCGAGCTCCCGGGCGTCTTCCCGGTCGCGGAGCAGTCGGCGGAGGCGGGTGGGGGTCATGGCTAGCGCTCGTACCGGGTCTGCAGCCGCGCGGCGAGCGAGGCTCGGTCCTCTGTCGACGCGGTCGCGCGGAGGCGGTGCTCCAGCTGCTCGGCGGCCTCGCGCGCCCCCCTGGCGGCGGCGTCCTTGCCGGCGGGACCGAGGCGATCGGCGGCGGCGGTCAGGGCGGCGACCGCGTCGGCCGGATCGAGCCAGGCCTCGGTGGTGCGGCGGGCGACGCGGAAGACCGCGTGTTCGAGCTCGTCTGGAGAGGCGCCGAGGGTGCTCCACAGCAGCACCACGGTGGCCTGGCGCCCGATGGGGCCGGCGTCTCCGACGATGCCGGCCAGGGCTCGTCCGGCCTCGTCGTGTTGGCCGAGATCGACCCGGGCGCGGGCGGCGGCCAGGAGCAGGAGTCCGGTGGCCGCCTCGGACAGCTCGCCCTCCCGCGCGGTTCGACCCCGCTGCACAGTCTCCAGCGCGGCGAGGGGCCGGTGGCGCTGGCGGTGCCACTCGGCGCGGACGTAGGTGTACAGCGCGTCGATCCACGGTTCGAGGGCCGTCTCGGGCGGATCGGCCTCGAAGAAGGGATCCGCGCGGTCGGGCCGTCCGGCGAGCACGTCCGCCCAGGCGAGGCACAACGCGGCGTACATCGTGCCCACCGGGCTGCCGACTGCCTCCTCCCGGGTGAGCAGGCGCAGCAGGCGGGTGCGCTGGGGGAGGATCTCGACCTGCTGGCGTCCCCCACGAGCCGCGTCGAGCAGGTACCAGCCGTCTGACGCCGAGCCCCCCAGGCGCCAGGGGAGGGCGTTCGTCAGCGCAACCAGGAGGTTGAAGCTCTCGATCCGGTTGACGAGCCAGGAGTCGGGCAGGGCGAGGAGGACCAGCGCGAGCACGGCCTGCACGATGAGCCCGCCCGCGTGGTACCAGGCCCGCCGACGCGAGGTCGGACCCAGAGGGATGGCCGTGCAGGAGCCGCCGACCGGCCAGCGATCGAGGTGCAGTACGACGCCGCCGCGCAGGGACAGGCGGAGCAGGGGCGGGCCGAGGCCGACCGCGAAGGACGTGACCCGGAAGCCTCCGACCCGGGCGAACGCGGCGTGACCGAGCTCGTGCAGCAGGACCAGGGCGTTGCCGTACACCAGCATCGCGCCGAGCTCGACAGCCAGGTTCAAGGCGTCTTCTTCTCGAGGTCTTCTTCCTTGATCAGGATCTTCTCGTCGGTCATGCGCCCGAGATCCCATTCTTCGGTGCGCTGGAGCTCACCTTCCGAGGTGAAGGTCTTCCACTCGCCGTCCTGGCGACCGTTCCGGTAGTGCCCGCGGCGCTCCAGCTGCCCGTTGGCAAACCACGACTGCCACTCGCCCATGCGCTGGCCGTTGAGGTGGTCGCCGCGCATCTGGACCTGCCCGTTGAGGTGCCACCAGGTCCAGCTCCCGTCTTCCTTGTCGTTGGTGTAGTCGCCGCGGGTCGCGAGCTGGCCGTTCTCGTACCACCACACCCAGGTGCCGGTGCGCTTGCCGTCGACGTAGCGCCCGTGGGTCGCCTTCTGGCCGTTGGGGTGCCAGCGGATGCTCTCGCCCTGCACGAACCGGCCGTCGTGGCAGTACTGGCTGACGCCGCCCTGGGCGTCGATGTCGTTGTAGGGCTGGCCGGACGCACAGGTCAGGTCGGGAATGCTCCACGCCTGGTTGGTGCCGGCACGCTCGCCCACCGGATCGACCTCCGGCTGGGGACAGCCGGCGAGCAGCAGCAGGCCGAGCGGGATCATCGTGCGCATCGGGCACCTCCTGTGGTGACCCCCGGGGGTGCAGGATACGGGCCGCGGCTCGTGGTGAACAGGGAGGAGCGGTCGTGGGTTGGCGCAGGGCGGAGTTCAAGGGCAAGAAGGTCTGGATCGAAGTGGACGCCAAGGGCGAGCCCAAGGCGACCGGTGGCCGCGTGCCCATGCGGTACAGCGACAAGTCCGGGTCGAAGATCTACGGGGCGGGCGTCCGCAACGTGGCCCTGGATCCGACCGCACCCATCGAGCAGCTGGACGAGGGCGTGTCCGCGGACGCGGCGAAGGGCGGCGGCGGCCGCCAGGGGCGGGGGAGCGGCTTCGGCTCGGCGGGCACCCGAACCCAGAAGCAGGCGGCAGCGGCCGCGGCGGCAGCGCGGGAGCTGCTCGACGGCCTGCCCGAGGGCACCCACATCGCGTATACCGACGGCGCGTGTCGCGGGAACCCCGGTCCCGCCGGGTCGGGCGTGGTGCTGGAGCTGGCGGACGGGCGCACCGCCGAGGCCAGCCGCAGCCTGGGTCGGGCGACCAACAACGTCGGCGAGCTGACCGCCATCGGGGTCGCCCTGGACCTGCTCGACGAGGCGGACGTGCCCGCCGATGCGCCGGTCGCAGTGCTCACCGACTCTGGCTACTCCCACGGGGTGCTGGTGCGGGGCTGGAAGGCCAAGGCCAACACCGAGCTGATCCTCGGCCTCCGAGGCCGACTGAAGCAGCGGCCGGGCGTGACCCTGCACTGGGTGGCGGGGCATGTCGGCGTGCCCGGGAACGAGCGGGCCGATGCCCTCGCCAACCGCGGCGTGGACGGGGTCAGCAACGTCAGCTGGTCCTAGACGAACGTGCGCTGCGCCAGGGCCTGGATCGTGCCCCAGCGGGTGCGCACGAAGTCGGGCCAGGGCTGCTCGCTCTGGGCGTGTGCCAGGAGCCACGCCTTCGTCTTGGGGTCGGACGGGTAGCCGGACCCCAGCTCGCCGTGCGCTTCGATGAGGGCCTCCAGCGCGAGATCCCGGGTGGTCTTCGCGAAGATGCTGGCGGCGCCGCAGACCGGATGGTTCAGATCCGCCTTGGGCTCCATCGTCCAGACGCACACGTGGGGCTCGATCGCGGCCTGCAGCCGGGCGACGGTGCGATCGAGGGTCGAGGGGGCGCCCAGCGCGTCGATGATCACGCAGTCCGGCTCGACCGTGCGGATCAGGTCGACGATCGCGTCCTCCTCCAGCCGGTTCAGGTTGCCCGCGTCGATCTCGGTCGGCGTGATCCGGCGGATCAGCGGCGTCCCGAGCGGGGTCAGCGCCTCCCGGACCGCGAGTCGCTTCTTGGCCGACAGCTTCTTCGAGTCGGTGGCCCCTGCGTCTGCGAGGGGACCGCACTCCGGGCCCTCGTAGACGAACCCGGCCACGACCAGATCGCCGAGCACGCAGCCTCGGCCGGCCTCGTCGATCCCCAGCCACTTGAGCGACCGGCTCATGCGTCCGCCAACGCGTCGAGCGCGGCGGCGCGGGCGGCCTTCAGGGCCTCGTCCTTCGTCTCCGCCAGTCCCTCGATCGTCCGGCGGGCCTGGGACTCGTAGCGCAGCGTCTTCGCCCCCTGGACCAGCGCCTCCAGCGCCGCCTGCTGCACGGACGGATCGGCGTCGTTGGCCAGCGCCTCCAGGTTCCGGTACACGGCCGGCGTGCACAGCGCACCGAGCGCGCCGACCACCGCGACTCGCACCCGCGGCTCCGGATCCGACGCCAGCCGCCGGATCGGCGACAGCCAGCGCGAGTTGCCGAGCTCCTGAGCGGCGATCGCGGCGCCGACGGACAGGTCGGGGTGGTGCCCCGGCTTGCGACCGCGGAAGGCCTCGGAGAGTTCGCGCTCGTCGGCGTTCCGCAGGCTGGCGATCAAGGTCGCCCGGCGGTCCGGGTACACGGCCAGCGCGCGGAAGGTCGCGAGCACGCTCCCCTCGGCAGGGGCAGGTGAACTCTCGGCCGTGTCCTTGGGTGTCTCCCGGGTGGCGGGCAGTGCGGGTGCCACGTCCGCGGGCAGGCTCTGGTCCGGCTTGCCGTCGGCGAGCGCCTGCTTCGCGCTGACCGGGGCGGGCTCGACGGGGGGCTCGTCCACGGCGTCATCGGCCTCCTCGACCACCGCGTCCTCGACCGCCTCC
>CALATR010000230.1 GCA_937891875.1 uncultured Pseudomonadota bacterium
GGACCCTGCTGCCCGACGACTGCCCCGCGGAGAAGCGCGCCTCGCAGGAGCGGCTGCGGGACTGGCTGGATGCGCTCCCGACGTCGGCGCTTGCGCTCTCCGACCTCTGAGCGGCGGTCAGCCCGCGGCGGTCAGCCCCTCGGCCAGCAGGTCGAACACCGCGCGGAGGCGGCGGCTGGTGTGCACGGCGCGGTGGGTCGTGAGCCACAGGGGCACGGGCACGGGGGGCAGGACCTCGGGGATCCGGACCACCGTGGGCTCGGCGTCTCCCACGTGCTCCATCATGAAGCAGAGGCCGAGGCCCGCCCGGCACAGGGCCCACTGCACGAGGTGATCCTCGGTCGCAATCGGAAGGTTCTTGGCCGAGATCGGGGCGCCCATGCCGCGCAGGTGTCCGAGCATGCCCTCGGTCCGCATCATCATGATCCAGTCGGCGCGGACCAGGTCTTCGGCGGTCTCGATGGGCCCGACGCGCGCGAGGTACTCGGGGGTCGCGTAGAGCCAGGCCTTGTCCTCGCGCACCTTGCGGGCGGTCAGCTCGGGGTCCTGGGGACGGAAGTTGCGCAGGGCGATGTCCGCCTCCCGGGTCCGGAGGTCGCGCACCTCAGTCGTCGCGACCAGGTCGATCTCGATCCCAGGATGAAGCTCCCGGATCCGCGCCAGGACCGGCGGCAGCAGGAAGGCGCACTGACTCTCGCTGGCCGTGATGCGCACCAGGCCCTCGAGCGAGCGCGAGCGCCCGGTGGCGGTCAGCGACACCCTGCGCGCCGCGTCCCCCATGGTGCGGATGTGCTCGAGCAGGTCCAGGCCGGCCTCGGTGAGCTCGAGCCCCCGCCCGACGCGCTGGACCAGGGTGACGCCGAGCTCCTCCTCGAGCGCGGCGACCTGGCGTCCGATCGTCGGCTGGGTGCTGCCGAGGGCGCGTGCCGCTGCCGAGTAGGAGCCCTCTTCGGCCGTGACGAGCAAGGCGCGGGCGTGGTTCCAGTCGAACTCGATGGTCTTCCAATCCATGCGCAGACGTATAGCACAAGTGCGAAGTTTCGTTCTGTTTCAAACGCAGACGCATGCATACGTGGGGGGTGTCCGGCGGCGATGACCCTCGCCGGAGCGACCTTCAGACCCGGAGACCTGCCATGCGTGCCGCCATCGTCACCACCTACGGAAGCCCCGACGCCATCACCCTCGAGGAGCGCCCGGTGCCCGCGCCTGGCCCCACCCAGCTGCGCGTCCGCGTGCATGCAAGCCCCGTCACCCAGGGCGATCGCCGGATCCGCGCCGGCGATTTCCCAGGGATCATGGCCACGATCGGCCGCCTCGCCATGGGCTGGTCCGGCCCTCGGGCGAGCGTGCAGGGGAGCATGTTCGCCGGCGTCGTCGAGGCCGTGGGCGCCGAGGTGACCCGCTTCCAGCCCGGCGACCGCGTGTTTGGCGCCAGCATGGACAGCGCCCACGCCGACCACCTGGTGATCGACCAGGACAAGGCCATCGCCCGCATCCCGGACGGCATCTCCTTCACCGAGGCCGCCGCCGTGCCCTTCGGCGCGGGCACCGCCCTGCCCTACCTGCGGGACCTCGGCGAGGTGCAGCCCGGCCAGCGCGTGCTCATCGTGGGCGCGGCGGGTGGCGTCGGCCGCTATGCGGTGCAGATCGCCCGCCACCTCGGAGCCCACGTGACCGGCGTCAGTCGTCGGGACCAGGTCGAGCTCGTGCGCGCGCTGGGGGCGGACGCCGTCCTTGCGCGGGAGGACGTGGACTGGCGTGACGAGGACCAGGTCTGGGACGTGATCTTCGACACCTCGGACCGCTTCACCCTCGCCGACGCCCGGCCGCGGTTGACCGCGAACGGCCGGTTCCTGACCCTGGGCCTGAGCTCCTTGTGGGGCGTGCTGGACCTGCTGCGGTCGAGCGTGTCGTCCGGTCCGCGCGTGAAGTGGACGATCATCATGGGCGACGCCGCGGCGACGGAGGAGGTCGCCGAGCTGCTGGGCAGCGGGGAGATCCGCGCGGTGATCGGCGCCCGGTACGCGCTGGAGGACATCGCCGAGGCGCACCGGGCGCTCGAGCGCAAGGACGTGGTCGGGGACGTGATGATCGAGGTCGTGCCCGCGGAGGTGGAGCTGGCGGTGGTGGGGGGGTGACGGGAACGCCGTCGCCTCACGGAATCCGTAGGGGAAAGGCGTAGTATTGCTCCCAGGTGAAGTCCTTGATGTCCGTCCAGGTGTTGGCGAGGAAGCGGACGAAGAGGATGGCTGCGTAGATCGCGAACCCCGTCTCGTACGACATCGACGTGAAGAACGGGACCAGGAAGAACCAGAACGCCAGGTTGTGCACCCACAGCAGGACCCGTGAGAGTCCCGCGGGAGCAGGGCGGGGCGTGTCCGGTGCGGCCATCTTGTGCTGTCGCGCGAACCTCGCGCTGGAGTGCAGCTCCAGGAGGATTCAGAAGAACGAGCCGAGGACGGACAGCGCGACCATGCCGCTGAACGTTCCGCCGAACGGCGTGGCGAGGCCGTAGGCGACGAAAGCGAAGGTGGGCACGCCCTGGACGACGGTGATGATGACGTTCCAGCGGCGGTTGAGGAAGGGGTGGGGGGGCATGGGGGGCTCCGGCGCCATTCTGGCCTCCGTGGGGCCCGCCTGAAGTAGCCTGGCTCCGTGCCCGACCTTCCTCCCGGACTCTACGACGAGCTCGTCACCCTTGCGCTCCAGCGCCGGCTGGACGATCCCGACCTGCAGGTCGAGCGGGCGCCGCTCAGCGCGGACACGTCGTCGGAAGCGCTGGCGCGGCACATCTTCCGGTTTGCCTCGGCGGTGCTGTCTTCGGTGAAGGGGAGGGAGCCGGAGAAGATCGCCAGGCAGATCGCGCTCACGAACCAGCTCCTGGACGGGCTTGCGGGACTCGACGGCACGGTCGACCCCGAGGATCGCGTCACCGCCGAGCGCCTGCTCCAGGTCCTCCGGCGAGATCAGGTGCGACTCGGCGCGGGGGAGCTGGTTCGCCCGTCGATCCCGCTCCGCCACAGCGACCTCATCGTGAACGGTCCCAAGGACCTCCGCGTCGGGCGTGAGATCCAGCGGGAGATCGTGTCGGCGGACCGGGTCGACGTGCTGGTCTCGTTCGTGAAGTGGACCGGCTTCGTCGAGATCCGCGACGCGCTCCGCGCGTTCAGTGATCGCCACGGTGGCCGGCCGCCGCTGCGCGTGCTCACGACCACCTACATGGGGGCGACCGATCACGAGGCCCTCGACGCCCTGCGCGAGCTCGGAGCGGAGGTCCGCGTCAGCTACGACGCGCGGCGGACGCGGCTGCACGCCAAGGCCTGGCTGTTCCACCGGGAGACCGGGTTCTCGACGGGGATCGTCGGCTCTTCGAACCTGTCCCACGCCGCACTTCGGGATGGGTGCGAGTGGAACGTGCGCCTGTCGAACGTCGACAACGCCGTCATCCTCCGGAAGTTCGAGGCGACCTTCGCCCAGTATTGGGAAGAAGGCGCGTTCGAGGCCTACGATCGGGACCGCTTCATCCAGGTGCTCGCAGCTCGGCGGAACCCCGAGCGGGATGCGCTGGCTGCCGCCGTGCGCCTGCATCCCTACCCCCACCAGACCGCCGTGCTCGAGGCGTTGGAGGCCGAGCGCGCCGCCGGGCACCACCAGAACCTCGTCGTCGCGGCCACGGGCACCGGGAAGACCGTGATCGCCGCGCTGGACTACAAGGCGCTGTGCCAGCAGATGGGCGGTCGACCGAGCCTCCTGTTCGTGGCCCATCGGCGGGAGATCCTCGAGAAGAGCCGCGCGACCTACCGGGCTGCGCTGGGGGATGGCGGCTTCGGCGAGCTGCTCACGGGGACCGACAAGCCGCTGGTCGGCCGGCATGTCTTTGCATCCATCCAGTCCCTCCATGGACGCCGACTCGATGCGCTGGAGCCGGATGCCTACGACGTGGTGGTCGTCGACGAGTTCCACCACTCCGAGGCCGAGACCTACACGGCGGCACTGGAGCACCTGAAGCCGAAGATCCTGCTCGGCCTGACGGCCACCCCCGAGCGGACGGATGGCCAGTCGGTGCTCCACTGGTTCTCTGATCGCGTCGCTGCAGAGTCTCGCCTGTGGGATGCGCTCGACCAGGGGTTGCTGGTCCCGTTCCAGTACTTCGGGATCGACGACCAGACGGACCTGTCCCATGTCGACTTCCGCGCCGGTCGGTACAGCATCAGCGCGCTCGAGCGGGTCTACACGGCGGACGAGCATCGGGCCGAGCAGGTGCTGCGTGCGCTGGCCGACCGGGTGCGAGATCCGACGGGCATGCGGGCGCTCGGATTCTGTGTCTCCGTGAAGCACGCCGAGTTCATGGCCGCGTTCTTCAACAAGAAGGGGTTGCCCGCCCTGGCGGTGACCGGGGAGACCCGGGGTGCGGACCGGCGGGCAGCGGTTCGACGGCTCGCGGCTGGCGAGCTCTGCGCGCTGTTCACCGTCGACGTCTTCAACGAGGGCGTCGACATCCCCGCCACCGACACGGTGCTCTTTCTCCGGCCTACCGAGAGCGCGACCCTCTACCTCCAGCAGCTCGGACGCGGCCTCCGCCTCCACGAGGGCAAGAGCTGCCTCACGGTGCTCGACTTCATCGGGCGCGCCAACCGCCGGTTCCGCTTCGATCGCCGGTTCCGGGCCATGCTCGGCGGGGGCACGCGCGCGGAGGTGCGCGAGGCGGTGGAGGACGGCTTCCCGCGGCTGCCGTCGGGATGCTCGATCCAGCTCGAGGAGGAAGCTCAGCGCTCGGTCCTCGACAACATCAAGCGCACCCTGTCCAGCTGGAGCTCGCTGGCCGAGGATCTGGTCGAGGACTGGCCCCTCGGGACCTTCTTGGAGCGCGCCGACGTCGAGCTGCGCGAGCTCTACCTGAACCGCAAGTCCTTCTCGTTGCTACGCGAGAAGCGCGGGTACGTCGATGCCGTTCCGGACAACGCCATCACGCGAGCACTACCGCGGCTGCTGCACGTGGATGACCTCGATCGGCTGACGCACTGGCGGCTCTGGCTGGCCGAGGATCGGCCTCCCGAGCCGAATCCGAACGATCCCTACCAGCTGATGCTGTTCGCTGCGCTCGGCCAGGCGACGCGCCCGGTGGCCGAGCTTGGGGACTTCCTGCAAGAGCTCTGGTCGGACCCGGTGGTGCTCGGCGAGGTGCGGCAGCTGCTGGAGGTGCTCGACGACAGGCGGCGGAAGACCACCCACGCGCTGCCGGACCTGCCCTTCAAGGTCCACGCGACCTACAGCCGCGACGAGGTGAGCGCCGGGCTGAACGAGGTGCGGCAGGGGAAGCTCCTCCGGACCCAGGGCGGCGTCTACAAGTGCGACGAGCACCGCTGTGACGTACTCTTTGTCACCCTCGAGAAGGACGAGAAGGACTTCACGCCGACCACGCTGTACAACGACTACCCGCTGTCCCAGCGGCGATTCCACTGGGAGAGCCAGGGGAACACGCGGATTGAGTCCGACACGGGGAAGCGGTACCGGCAGCCGCCCGAGGACTGGCGGATCCTGCTCTTCGTCCGGCAGGCGAAGAAGGACGAGCGAAAGCTGACGATGCCCTACTTGTTCCTCGGTCCGGTGCGCTGTGCGTCGGCGTCGGGGGAGCGGCCGATCCAGATCGTGTGGGAGCTGGAGAAGCCGATGCCGGCGGGGTGGTTCAACGAGGTGAAGATCGCGGCGGGGTGAGGGGTGCGATCAGGCGCTCGGTCTCGGCGCCAGTGGTTCATCCCCAGAAGCCACCGCGCCTGTCCTCGTCGACCACCCGCACCAGCGCCGCGAGCGGGCCGGTGTTCTCATCTGGGTCCCACGGGTGCCACTTGAGGTCCCGCCGCATCCAGTAGAGCTTCCAGGTGTCCCGCGTCCGCGTGTACGTGAACTGCGCCACGCCGGAACGGACGAACTGCGTCGGGTCGTTCCAGCGCGGGCGGACCTCGAGGATTCGCACCTTGTGTCCCTCGATCTCCAGCTCGAAGCGCAGCTGGTCGAGCAGGTGGTCCGGCGGCTGACGACGACGGACGAGGTCGCCGACGGTGGCGTCGATGTGCGCGAGCTCGGTCTTGTTGAAGGGCATGGGTGTGGTGTGGTTGGTGGGTGGAGGTTGTGCTGTTCGGGCTGGCTAGACGTTGAACCGGGTGTGGGCAGTGTCCACTAGCGTCGCCGCAGAATGCCGCTGGAAAGCTGGAAAGTTCGGGTGGTGCCGTTCGACACGTAGTGGACCGCAGTGGACGGTAGAAGCCTGCATATGACGCTGAAAGTTCCCCCATTGCTCCCAGAGCACGCGGGGCGTCGCCCTACTCGTGGGAGGAGGCTCGGATGAAGGAGGGTGCTTCGTCCTTCGCTCCATCGGCCTCGTTGGATTCCTGCTGGCGGCGGCTCAGCTCACGCTCGTAGGGCGTGACCTCCGCCTTGCTCTCGACCGCCTTCTTCTCCGCGTTGGCGGCCTTCTGCTTCAGCCCCTTGGCCCGCTTCTCGTCGCCGTCGGCCTGGGCCGCCTGGAGCTGGGCCTTGGCCGCGTCGGCCTCGGCGCGAGCGGTACCTGCGAGACTGCGACCGTGGTTCACCAGAAGCTCCAGATCCTCGTCGGTGTACCAGCCCATGTCGGAGAAGCCCTGCCGGGCGATGGCCGTGAACATGCGCACGTGCAGGTCGCGGCGGAAGGAGTCGTCGAGCCGGGCGATGCGGCGGGCGCGCACCCACTCGGCACGCTCGGTCGGGTCAGTCGGCACCTCGATCGAGACAATGTGGTCGAGTCGTGCCGACACGCGCTCGGACTTCCCGGGGAGCGGACCCAGGTAGAACACATCGGGCTGGCCGTCCCCGTCGCGGATGGCGAACATCCGGCGTCGGATGCGCTCCAACGA
>CALATR010000231.1 GCA_937891875.1 uncultured Pseudomonadota bacterium
CGGCGCCGATGCGGACGAGGCGCGCGGCGACCGCCGGGTTCGGCTCGTAGGCGAGCACCCGGCGCTGGCGCAGCTCGGCGGGCTGTCCATCCTGGGCGACCTGGGTCTGCTGCTCCAGCACGGCCTCGACGCCGGCGAGGATCCCCTCGTGGCGGATGGGGCGGGTGAGCGCCTGGCCGTCGGTGCCGGGCAGCCAGACCAGGTTCTCGGCGATCGGGCCGAGCAGGAGCACCGGCAGTCCGGCGGTCGCCGGGTCGCTGCGCAGGCGCTCCAGGGTGGCGAGGCTCTGGCCTTCGAGGTCGAGCACGACCACGTCGGCGGAGTGCAGGGCGAGGCGGGCCAGGGCCTCGTCGCCGCTGCGGGCAATGGTCACCTCGAGGCCCCAGCGCTGGAGCAGACGGCGCAGTCGAGCGCGGGTGGGTGCCTCGGTGGCTGCCACCAGGACGCGAGCGGCGGGGAGCGGGGCCTGCACGACGTCGCCGGGCGGGTGCTCACGCATCCACCAGGTGACCGAGCGGGACTCGCTGCCGACCAGCGGGTGGCCGAGCGCTTCGGTCAGCCGCGCACCGAGGCCTCCGGCGACCGGGGAGGCGGCGGCGTCCGTGGTCGGCTCGTGCACGAACACCACCTCGATGCCGCGCACTCCGGCGCGATCGACCAGTCGAAGATCGAGGTGGAGACTGCCTTCCTCCTGTTGCTCACCCGCGCGGACCGCCGCTCGGAGCACGGCCTGCAGGCGTTCCGGCGCGCCGGGCACCCAGGACGGCGCCCGGGGGTCCAGGGTCCAGGTCAGGTCACCGCCGCGCTCGTCGCGGGCCTCACACAGGGTCTCCTGCACGACCTCGGCCAGGCAGAACGCCTGGGGGCGAGCGTCCGCGGTCTCCTTGCGGGTGAACTGGTCGACGTCGCGCACCAGCTCGACCATCTCCTCGATCTGGCGCACCAGGTGGCTCGCGTCGGGGTGGTCGGTGTCGCGGAGGACCCGGGCCAGGCGGGCGTCCATGTCCACGAGCGAGTCTCCGAGTGCTGTGCTCATCGACGACGCCACCGCCTGCAGCACGTCGATCTCCGCCTCGGCCTCCTCCAGATCCGCGACCAGCCCCAGCTCCAGCGCCTGCAGCTGGGCCGCCTCGTCTGCGAGCCGACGACGCCTGTCCTCGAGCGCCCGACGCTCCGTCGTCCAGCGCGCCTCCGACTCCGAGAGATGACGGTCATACCGACTGAATCCGAGCCCCACCACCGCGCCCAGCACCGGCGTCAGCGCGATCGCGAGCATCGCCGGATGGGTCAGCGGAAGGCCCTGGTACAGCGTCAGGCCGGCCGCGACGACGGGCAGCGGCAGGGTCGCAGCGAGTCCAGCGAGGGCAGGGAGCAACGGGTGGCGCGGCATGAGCATCTCCGGCGAGGCCCATGCTCCACGGATCATTGGGGATGCGGCTTGAATGCGGGGGAGAGGACGGCGGACGCTTGGATGCCGGTGGCGGGCCGTGGAGGAGGCACTCGAAGCGGGAGGCGTGGGTTGCGGATGTTACGGGGAAGAACGGGCTTCAACACGGAGGTTTCGGAGAACACAGAGTTCACGGAGAGGGGAGTGGAGCGACCTGATGAGCCGTGCTCGCGGGTCGGTGTTCGAGCACTCGCAGGGCTGTTCCGGGCCGAGCATCACCCTCTCGGTTGGTCCAGCCAGAGGACTGTCGCCGCGTCCATTCAGGGCATCACAAGCCCTTTATCCCAACCCGCAAGCGAGCAGCTCCGTGCCCTGCCCCTCCTCTCTCCGTGGTCCTCCGTGCCCCCTCCGACCCTCCGTGTCCAAAGTGCACTTTCCCCCAAACTCCCCAAGCCGGCACACCGACTCGGCGGACCGGAC
>CALATR010000232.1 GCA_937891875.1 uncultured Pseudomonadota bacterium
CTGATCCCGGCTGCCGCGCGCGACATTCACCCGCAGATCGACCGGGGCGCGCTCCGCACTGGCCGCGATGAACGCCTCCGCCTGGTCCCCGAGGCTGTCGACCAGCTGCCCGGCGAGCCAGACGTCGAAGCTCCCGGCCACCGCCACCCGCTCCACGGGACCCAGCCCGGCGAGCGCCTCGGCGTCCGACCGCACCGCCGTCCAGTCGCGCCTCACGACCTCGGCCGCGACGTCCTCCTCGAGGCCCGCGTCCCGCAGCAGCAGCACCCAGCGGGCCAGATCGCCGCCATGCCCGTCGTCCACCCGCCCGCCGAGCCGCCGGTCCAGCAGGGCGGTCGACCGCACCACCTCGCGGATCCCATCGCCGACGAGCCGGCGCTCCCGGCTGTGCAGGTGGCGCGCGTCGCGCAGCCCCTGGGACAGCACGCTCCGGGCGCGCTCGGGCTGGGCGCGCATCTGGGCCAGCACATCGAGCACCGCACCTCGGATCCGCCCTTCCCTCGCCGCCTTTGCGAGGACGTAGGCAGGCAGCTCCGCTACCACTTCCACCAGGTGCTGCGGCTGGGTCGGATCATGCCCTGCACGCGCTCGTAGATGGCGAGGTCGGGCTCCAGCGAGCGCGCGGCCTTGAGGTAGCGGCGGGCCTCGTCGGGGTTGCCCTCGTTCGCCGCCATGCGCGCCTTGTAGGCCAGGAGCACCGCCGAGCGGGGCAGCACCGCGGCGCTGTGCTCGATCAGGTACTCGATCTCCGACTCCATGCCCTTCTTCTCGAAGGTGTAGGCGAGGTGCTCGGCGACCTCGATGCCGATGTCCAGCGTCGCCTGGTCGGCCTCTTCCGAGCGCAGGACCCGGGCGATCTCACGCAGCGCCGTGCCCTCGCGTTGCATCGTGATCAGCAGCCGCGCGCGGCGCGCCCGAAGCGCGAGCTGGTTGCCGTCGAGCTCCAGCGCCTTGCTGTAGGCATCGGCCGCAGCACCCTTGTACCCCTGGTGCTCCAGCTGCTGGCCGAAGCTGGCCCACGCGACCGCGGGCGGGTCCGGGGTGTTCTCGACCCACATGCGCGCGTCTTCCAGCGCAGCCTTGGGCTCCCCGATGGCGGACAGCAGCCACACCCGGAGCGCCCAGGCGGTGTCGCGCCGCTTGTCCTCATCGAGGATGGTCGCCGCAGTCGCGAGCTTCAACGCCAGGACGCGCCGGCCGTGCTTGCTGGCGACCCGGGCCGCCTTGAGCAGCGTCTCGTCCGGCGCGATGAGGTCGCGCAGCTCCATGTGGACCTGCAGATCCTCCTGCCGGGAGAGGCCACAGCCGGCGCAGACATCATCCAGGCGCCCCTCGCCACAGTTCATGCAGCGGCCGGCACGCAGCGGGCGCGCGGGCACGGTCCAGTCCTCTTCGAGCTGGGGCGTGCCGCACTGCGCACACAACAGCACGTCGACGCTGACGTCACGTCGGAGCGTGCGCCAGTGGAGCTTGGTGCCCCCACAGTTCCCACAGCGGTTCGGGTAGGACAACGGTCGTGATCCCTCTGCTCTGCCGTTCTCGGGGTCATCCTAGCCGACGAGAACACCTGCGTGGTGTCGACGCCGCTTCCAGCCCGCTTGCCTGTGTCTGGGCTCACCCTGAAAGGCAGAGAATTTTCGAGCGTCGAACGGGCGTTCGGGGGGCGGGGTCAGCGGTGCAGGCGCCGATCGTGCCGGCGGCGCCGCGCGAGCAGGAGCAGCGGCGCGGCGAGCAGCCAGGGCGCGGGAGGCGCGCGCAGGGTGGAGCAGCCCCGGTCGCAGGCCTCCTGAAGGGGAACGGTGCCGGTGGCCGGGGCGTAGCCGGAGAGGCTGAAGCAGACCTCGCCGCGGGGGTTGGCGGCAGAGACGAACTGTTGCGAGAACGCCGGCTCCGCCTCGGTGGGAACCCACCAGGCCTGGTCCATCAGGGGCCCGGACGCGAGCAGCACCTGATCGCCGTCTCCTGGGAACGCGCCCTCCAGGAACAGCGACGCGCGCCGGCCCCCGCCCACGTCGAAGCGGTCCAGCTGCAGGTCGTCGAAGTCCGCCTCGGGAGTGCCGACGGCTCCGCGGAAGGAGACGGTCCGGGCGCAAGGCTCGCCGTTCACGTCCCAGCGGATCTCCGCCTCGAACAGGTCCGGCCCCAGCTCCCTGCCCAGGAGGGTGACCGTGCCCGCGGACAGATCGCGGAGCGGGTGCCCGCCGACCGTCGCGTCGACCTCGAATCCTCCAGGTTCGAACGACTCTCCCGCGAGGTCATCCGGGGGGACCGCCGCCAGGAACATCCGGTCGGTGGCCTCCGGCACGTCCTCGGCGCCGTCGGCGGGCCAGGTGTGCAGGCCGCAGAGGTCGGGCTCCGCGGCGTGGGCGGTGAGCAGGAATGTCGCGATCAGCAGCATGCAGCCTCCCCAGCCCCGAACGACAGTCTACGACCCCTCGCCTTCTTCATCCACGACGACCCCTTCGCAGCCCGTCGTTCCGTACGCGCTGGTGTCTCCCCGCCACTCCGCGCCGTCCACGACCGCGTCAAGATCGGCGTCGAACTCTACGAATCGACCCGACGCACCCGCCCTGACTGGCCGTCGGAAGAGGACCGGATGGAGGACCTGCGAGCGCTCGTACGCCTCAAGCGACTGCTGATGCGAGCGGGTGATGTCCGCACTCGCTGACGCCTGGAGCGGCGGGTCGCGATCGCCTCGCGGGAAGTCGCGTCGCTGCGGGCAGGGGAGTGGCGACTCGGTCTCCAGTCTCCAGTCCCCAGTCCCCAGTCCTGCGGCTGTGACATGGTCCGCCACACCCTGGTGC
>CALATR010000233.1 GCA_937891875.1 uncultured Pseudomonadota bacterium
CAGGTGGGCTGCGTGCAGGGCGGAGGCTGCGCCGACTGGGCTGCGCTGGGGGCGCGCTTCCCGGGTGGCGCGCTGCCCGCCGATCGGGCGGAGATCCTGGCGCTGGGCCTGCACACCCACGGGGGTCCGGGCGCTGCCCAGGCCGCCGCGCGCTACGCCCAGGTCGCGCTCGAAGAGGGGGCCTTCGTCGGAAGGGCTGGACGCCGCCGCAAGGCACAGCTCACGGAGATCCTGGCGAGATCGCCGGATGGACCCGAGCGGCCGTAGGCGCCGCCCGGGTCCGCGAGACCTGCCTACGGCATGCTCACGACCACGACGGGCTCCCCGCCGGACCAGGTCCCACTCGTGACCTGGAAGCCGGAGAGATCGGCGCTATGGGCGCCACCGCCGTCGACCTCGACCAGCACGGACGGGGACGCAGAGCTGCCGGCGGCGCCCTGCTGGGCCGCGGACACCGCGCCATCGAACTGCACGTCGAGGGCACAGATGTCGCCGCCGGGGAGCACCACGTCGACGCCGCTTCCGAGCGAGATCGCCTCGTCGACCTCGACATCCGCGGTGGTGTCGTCGCAGTACACGACGGTGACGCGCTCGATGGTGGCCGATGCCGAGACGAGGCCGTCACCGTCGAGGGCCACGTGCGCCGCAGGGTTGCCGACCCAGATGAAGGCGGGAGCGGCGAGCGAGAACAGGGTGAACAGGGTCATCATGACTTCCTCCGAGGCCCGGAAGTGGGCGCCGGAGGGGCATTTCAAGGTGCGGGCCGGTCGGGTCCAGGCGCGACGATCCCGTGTCCATCGGGTTCATCGGTCCAGCAGGGACCCGCGCGCTGTACGGGCCGCAGACACCGAGAGGGCCGGTGTCGCGCCCGCACTACACCGCAGAGGACTCGAGCAGGGCGTACAGCGAGCTGCGGCTGATCCCGAGGCGTCGCGCGGCCTCGGACTTGTTGTCGTTGACCGCGTCCAGGACCCGCCGCGCCATCTGGACGCGGAACTGGTGGGTGGCCCGCTCCAGGTCGTCTTCGGGGGTGTCGGGCGCGGGAGGTGCGTGGGAGCGATCGAGGTGGACCAGGCGGATGGCCCTGCTGTCGTCGAAGCGCGCCCACGCCGCCGCTCGAAGGAGCACCTGGTCGAGCTCGCGCACCCCGCCGGGCCAGCCGCGGGCCTGGAGCCAGAGCAGGGCCTCGGCGGACAGCGGGAGGTCGACGAGCCCCTGGCTGTGGGCATGCCGAGCGAGCAGCGCCTGGGCGAGCACCGGGATGTCCTCGCGCCGCGCGTCGAGGGGGGGCACCTCGATCGGCCACTGCTGCAGGCGAAAGAGCAGGTCCTGGCGGAAGCGTCCCTCGGCCACGGCCCTGCCCAGATCCTCGTTGGTCGCCGCGATGATCCGCACGTCGTTCGCCCGGTGGGTGTGGGGATCGCCAAGGCGCTGGAAGGTGCCGTCCTGGAGGAACTGCAGCAGCTGCGCCTGGGCATCGAGGGGGAGCGTGCCGACCTCGTCGAGGAACAGGGTTCCCCGGGCCGCCGCCTGGACCAGCCCCTGTCGCTCGCCGTGCTGGCCGGTGTACGCGCCACGCGCCGCGCCGAAGAGCTCGGCCACGAGCCGGTCGCCGAGGAGCGTGCTGCAGTTGACCGCGACGAAGCGACCTCTGCGCGAGGCGTTGTCGTGGATGGCCTGGGCCAGGTGGCTCTTGCCGCTCCCGCTCGGCCCGGTGAGGAGCACGCTCAAGGTGTTCCCGGCCGCCACGGCGACCATCTCCAGGACCTGGGCCAGGACCCGACTCCTGCCGACGATGCCCGTGTGGTTCGAGAGGCGTGCGCGCATTCTCGCCGTCGGATCGTCGCTCTCGGAGGGGAGCCGGGTCAGCACCTGCTCCACCATCGGACGGATGTGCTCCGCGGCGAGCACGACCAGATCGACGTCCACCTGGTCGAAGGTGCGCTCGTGCTGCGGATGCTGCAGGTAGAGCACGCCGGTGATCGTCTCACCCGGCAAGGCGACGCAGAGGACCGACTGCAGGTCGAGGCGGCGGACCGAGGACTGGTCGGACAACCGCGCATCGTCCACCGCGGCAGCGGTGACGAAGGGCTCGCCGGCCTCCAACGCGCGAGCCATGACCCCTCGGGAGATCCGGCCGCGAACGTCACTCATCGCCTCACCAGCCAGGCCGCGAGCGCACGACCACGTGGGCGCGTGCAGGTGCGGACCCAGCGCCAGGTAGACCACCTCGGTGCCCATCGCCCGCGAGAGTCCGACCACGACCCGCTCCAGCGCCTGTTCTGGACCGGCGCAGCGGGTCGCCTCCAGGATGGCTCGAAGGACCTCGTTCTCGCGGCTGACTGCGTGTTCCATGCGCACCTTCCGACCTCATCGTGCCACCGAGGGTCCGGGCGCACCGACACAGACCGTGTCGCCCGCATCCGACGGGCATGCGCGCCCTTCGAGAGCGTGTGAAGGGCCCCGATGTCCTCCTCCCCCCCGCCGCCCGATCCCCTCGACCACGACGACTACCGCACCTGGTTCCAGGCCTGGATCGACCAGGCGCCCGGCCGGTCCCAGACCCTGCTGGCGCGCCGGGTCGGTGCATCCCGGTCCATGGTGGCGATGATCCTGCAGGGTCGCCGCCGACTTCCGCTGGCGCTCGCCATGCCGTGGGCCCGGGAGCTCGGTGTCGAGGGCGACGCCCTGCTCCAGTTCGAGGCCCTGGTTCGCCAGGAAGAAGGCGAGTCCTTGTCGGCGAGGCGACTCGCGCGGCAGCACCTGCGCGCCCTGCGTGCCCACCGCGACGCCGAGCTCCTCGGCGACAAGCAGTTCGGCCTGCTCGAGCGCTGGTACGTGCCCGTGATCCTCGAGCTCGCCCGGACCGGCGCCCTGCAGGACGACGCGACCTGGCTGTCCGAGCGGCTGTGGCCCGAGGTCGATGCCCCCGAGCTGCGCACCGCGCTCGACGATCTCTTCGAGGCGGGCGCCCTGGTGCGCACCCCCGACGGCATCCAGGCGCGTCACGAGGCCATGGCCACCGTGCGCGAGCCCCAGGGCGACGCCTCCGCCATCGCCAAGCGCTACCACGCCGAGCAGCTCGCCCACGCCAGCGACGCCTTGCATGAGTTCGGCCCCGACGAGCGCTACCTGGCCTCCCTCACCGTCGCGATCCCCCGGGCGCGACTCCCCGAGCTGGTGGAGGCCCTGCACCGGGTGCCGCTGGAGGTGACTGCGCCGTTCCGGGAGATCGAAGGGGCGGATCACGTGGTGCAGCTTTCGGTGCAGCTGTTTCCGCGGGTGAGGGGTAGCGAGGCCGATGACAGGTGATTTCACGCCGGCCCGATCGATACCGTGACTGAGCAGGTCCCCGGTTTCTCGACCTGCAACGCCCTCGATCCGGGCCACGGAAAGGGCTAGGCTCCTGGGACCCCCGCCTCCTCGGGAGATCCGATGGCCGCCCTCGCCAAGCAGTCCACCCAAGCGACCCAGCCGTCGCAGGACACCTCCACACAACAGCAGGGCGAAGAGTCCTTCGAGAGCAACCAGGCCGTCCTGGACCTGCTGGCGGGGACCTTCGGGGCCGATCCCACCGCGGGCGGGGGCACCAGCCTGCTCGATCTCGTCGAGAAGGACGCTCCGACGGGCATGCCCAGCGAGGCCGAGGTCCAGGGCGAGCTCGGGGAGCTGCCCGCCGCGCGGGTCTACGCCGGCACCGAGGGAGCGAGCTGGGCCCTCGCGGTGCTCGGGGCGGAGGCCGCCGTCATCGGCGACGTGATGCTCTTCTCCTCCAGCTCGCCCTCGCTCGAGGTCGTGCTGCACGAGGCTCGCCACCTGCAGCAGACCGGAGGCCAGCCGTCGAGCGGGCCCCTCACCGTCGCGTCCAGCGGAAGCGCGGAGGAGCAGGACGCCCAGGTGGGCATGGCCTCCCAGACCGGCGACCCGGACACGGTGTACTGCTGGAGCTGGCGGGGGTTTGCGGCCGGGGCGCTGGGGGGCGCGGTCATCGGGGGCATCCTCGGGTTCGTCCTCGGCGGTCCGGTGGGCGCGGGGATCGGGGCCGTTGGCGGTGCCGCGCTGGTGGGCGGCCTTGCCGGCGTGTTCGCGGGCGGTGGCGGCGCCACCCCGGAGCAGCAGGCGCGACAGGCGCTGGATAACACCGACGCCGCGGCGCTCCTGCAGGTGCTTGCCGGGGTCGACGAGGCCACGTTCCGCACGATCCTCGCCACCTGGACCCAGGGCGAGACGCGCTGGCTGCTGACCAACCTCCCTGGCGGGCACGATGCAGACCTGGTACGCCGCATCCGCGCAGAACGGGTGGTCCAAGGCGCACTATCCATGGAGGACCAGCTCTACTGGTCGGGACCGGCTGGCGCCGACCCGCACATGGACCCCACCACCACCGCGGACCGCACCACCGACGACCTCACC
>CALATR010000234.1 GCA_937891875.1 uncultured Pseudomonadota bacterium
CTGGTCCTGCGCCAGCTCTGCGCCCAGGAAGAGCAGCCCCTGCGCATCGTGCACGGCATCAGCTTCGTCGACCTCGTGCTCGACCGCGTCTACTGGACGGGCCACACCGGGCTGCAGTTCCTGTCCACCTGGAACCTCGTGCGCGACGGCATGAAGCTCTCGCCCGACAGCCCCGCGCTGCTCGCCCAGCTCGGCGAGTTCACCCAGGGCGGCGACGCGCTGGACGAGTCCGGCAGCGTGCACAGCCTCGCGGGCCTGCGCGACGTGTTGCTGGCGGACTTCCCGGCAGATCACCCGGTCACGATCCTCTACTCCTCCGGCCCGCCCACCTACCGCAGCCTCGCCCGCACCCTGCCCCTGCAGGACCTCGCCGAGGAGCCCGTGCCGGTCTACTCGAACCTGTGGGTGCCCGCGCTGACCGGACCGCCGCTGGAGGCCCGCAAGGCGCCGCCGACCGATGGCCTCGGAGACGACGAATGACCCGCCTGCGTCCCGCGCGCCCGTTTCCACCCCACGGGGTCGACACCGACGAGTTCGGCATCGTCGACCTGGGCATCCGCCTCCGCGACGCCCTGTTCCGCCGCCAGCACGTCGAGCGTGTCGTGCGCGCCGCCCTGGTGGAGCGCCTCTCCGCCGCGGTCTCCGCGCTCCAGTGGGATCAGGCCGCCCTGTGCCTGCAGGGTCTGCTCGACACCTGGCCCGCCGCCGCGCTGGTCGACGGCGCGCGGGAGGCGTGGACCCACGGACCCGATGGCCCCGCCCTGGTCGTGCTCGCGCGCGTCGCCGAGCTGACCGCCCTGGCCACCGGCGCCCCGAAGGGCTGGCCCCGCCCGGGCGAGGCCTGGCTCAAGCGCACGGTGGGCAACCGCCTGATCACCGGGGTCGAGCACCGCTATCCGGGAGACGGCGCCCAGCGGCTGGCCAAGGTCTTCGGCGTGCCCCTGGTCGACGGCCCCCCGCTCGGCGTGCCCAAGGTCGTGACCGTCGAGGCCGCGGCCCTGCCCGACCGCATCGGCGAGCTCGCCCGTGCGCTCGTCAACGAGGAGATCGTCGGCGTGCAGATCCGCGGCGAGCTCCCCGCCGAGCCCGCGAGCCAGCTGGCAGCCTTCGAGCTGCGGGTGGAGAGCCCCGCCCAGCGCGCGATCGAGCGCCTCGGGGTCTACGGCTCCCAGGTCCCCGACGCCCCCCAGTGGGACGAGATGATCGGCGCCGCGCCGCGCGGGCGACCCGGTCCGCACCCCCGGGCCCTCGCCGAGGCGATCCGCCTGCCTGGCACCCCCCAGGGCATCGCCGGCGGCACGGTGGAAGCGACCGCGTGGCTCGTCTGGGACGCCCCGCACCGCCCGCTCCCGGTCACGGCCCCCGCGGCCGCGGTCCTGTCGATGCTGGACGGTGACACCGGGGTCGAGGCCATCGCCCGCGCACTCAAGGCGCCCCCCGAGCCCGTCCAGCGCCTGATGGACGGCCTGGTCGAGGTCGGGGCAGCCACCGCCGCGATCGCCGAGTAGCCGACCGTCGCTCGTGCCTCGCGGAGCATTCGGATAGCCCAAACCGGAATTGAATCCTGGGAGATCCGTGCGCTTCGCTCCGCTGCTCTGCCTGCTGCTCGCCGGCCCCGCCCTCGCCGATCCCGAGGACACCGACGTCCCCAGCGAGCCGACCACCGAGTCCCGCGGCACCTCGCTGCAGATCGGGTCGGGCGGACTCGAACGGCCGGGAGCGCCCGCGAGCCAGGCAGGCCTGGGGGACAAGCCCAAGGCGCCGACCGCCCAGGCCGGCGAAGACGCGCAGGTCATGGGAGCGCTGGACAGGAACCTGATCGAGGCCGTGATCAAGCGGCATACGGCCCAGATCCGCTACTGCTACGCCCGGGAGCTCACCAAGGACCCGTCCATCCAGAGCAAGGTCTCGGTGCACTTCATCATCGGCAAGGACGGCAGGGTGCAGAGCGGGGTCACCAAGGAGTCGACGCTGAAGAGTCCCCCCGTGGAGAGCTGCATCAACGCCCGCTTCATGCGGATGGTGTTCCCGAGTCCAGAGGGCGGCGGCATCGTCAAGGTGACCTACCCGTTCGAGTTCACGGCCGGGTAGCCACCCCACGAACGTGGGGCTGTGCGCGCCGTTCACAGGGGTAGGGGTGCCCAGGAGGGACCCGATGACGCGCCTGCTCGCCTTGCTCCTCACCGTGCTGCCAGTGTCCGCTGCCGCCGAGACCGGCAGCCGCTCGGGCCTTCAGATCGCGGACATCAGCCTGCCCGAGGTCGAGGGCGCGACCGGCGTGCACCTTGCTGATCTGCTCGTCGCAGACGGCTTCGACGCGGCCCGGGACCGCGCCGCGGCCACCCGCTGTGCCGCCGGAGAAGAGGTCCTGGACGCGCTCCCGCTCTCGGTCGCGGCCGTGGTGGCGCGACCCGGCGCCCCCCTGCAGATCGGCGGGCACGAGGTGGCCATGGTCGGTGACGACGGCCGGATCGCCGACCAGCACAAGCACGGCGCGTTGATCGACCCGCTCCACCAGCGCTTGCGGGTCCTGTCGGGCGACTCCGAGCGTCTCGCGGCCGCCGGCTGCGCGCCCTGGGGTCGACCCGGCGAGCGCTTCCCCCGCCGCCTCGCCCTGGTCCTCGACGCGCGCCTGCCCATGCAGACCGTGTACGAGGTGGCCAACACGGCGGCCTTCTCCGGCTTCGACGACCTCATGCTCGTGGTGGACGATGCCACGGTCGAGCGGTCGACCCGGCTGGGCGCCCGACCGGCCGAGGAGCCCCCAGAGCTGCCTTCCACCCTGGTCTTCTTTCGTCCCACCACCTACGCGCTGGTCGGTCCGGAGTCGAGTCAGGACGTCGAGGTCCCCTGCGGCGGGCCATGCTCGGACGACAACGTGCCTTCGAACGCCCTCCTGGCGCAGCTGACCCCGCTGCGCGCCCAGGTGCCGAGCAGCCACGTCGTGATCTCCCCGGCCGACACCACCTCCCTGACCCGCCTGGCGCGCACCCTGGTGGCCCTGCGTGCCGGGGTCGAGGACGGGCGCGGCGGCGAGCTGCGGGTGGCGTTCGACACCCGGGGAAGCGCGGTGCCGCCAGCCCCGTCCAGCACGCCCCGGTCGCGGGGCTTCGCGGCTGGAGATCCGCTCCCGGTCGTACGCTTCGCCCTGCCCGTCGAGCGCTCCCGCAGCCTGGTCCGGGTCGGCGGGCTCCTGGGTCCGCGCACGACGGCCCCCTCGAACGACCCGATCATCCTCGGCCCCCTCGACAGGGCCCTCATCGACGAGGTCGTGCAGGCGAGCCTGCGGGACATCCGCGCCTGCTACGACGTCGAGCGCGCGACCGCTCCCAACCTCGCGGGACGGCTGGTCATCAAGTTCGTGGTCGCGCCGGACGGCACGGTGAAGACGTCCCAGCCGAAGACGTCCTCGTTCGACAGCCCGGCCCTGGAGCGCTGCGTGGCGGGCACCATCCGCAAGCTGCGCTTCCCCGAGCCCGAGGGCGGCGGCATCGCGATCGTCACCTACCCCTTCACCTTTGGACCCCAGCGCTCGCCCGCCGAGGGCCCGGCGCCCCCCGTGCCGACGATCGACCTCGACGGACCGGAGATCGTCGGCACGCTGGACCGCAAGACCATCGACGAGGTGATCGGTCGGAACTCGAGGCAGCTGCGCTACTGCTACCAGCGTCGACTCGCCAAGGACCCCAGCCTGCGCGGCGAGCTGGCCGTGCGCTTCACCATCGGCAGGGACGGCACCGTCGTGAACGCGGACGTCGCCGAGAGCACCGTCGGCGACCGCGAGGTCGAGCTGTGCGTGCTCGGCCGCTTCCTGCGCATGCAGTTCCCCGAGCCCGCCGAGGGCACCGTCGTCAAGGTCACCTACCCCTTCGAGTTCCGGGCGGAGTAGGAGCCCGCCTGGGCGGAACCTGACCCGGGCCCCGGTGGTCAGCCCTCCCCTGCCCCACCGTCCGAGGCCCGTCCGTGCTGTTCGCGCTGCTGCCCCTGGCCGCTACCGCCGCCGAGCCCCGCCTCGACGTGGATGCCGTCGCCCTGCCGCGGGTCGAGGCCGCCCAGGCGACGCCGGTCCGGAGCTTCCTCGTGCCGTTCAGCACGGACTGGAACGACGACGTCGTCGAGCGCTGTGCGGACGGAGAGGACGTCGCGGATCGCCTGCCCCTCGCCGTGGCCGCGCTCGAGGTGCGCCCGGGTGCGCCCATGACCGTGTGGGGCGTTCACGCAGGCACCATCGGACCGGACGGCCAGGTCGCACAGGGCGAGGCTCGGGGGCGGCTGATCCTGCCGCTGTACGACCGCCTGCTCGACCTCACCCAGGCGACGAGGGCGCTGGCGGCGACGGGATGCCCTCCCTGGCACCGCGAAGACATGACCTTCGAAGCCCACTTCCTGGTCATCGCCGACCGCCGCCTGCCCGCATCGACCCTCGACCGCATCCAGTTCACCGTCGGCGAGGCCGGCTTCGAGGAGATCCACCTGCTGGTCGACGCCCGACGCACGGTCGACCCACCCGACGCGAGCGACCCCGCCGACTTCACTTTCGTCGACGCGGGTCCGGAGGAGCCTCTGGGTTCGGCGGCGACCCGCATCGCCCGCGTGCGCCACGGTGGTGAGGCCGCGCGCACGGTACGCCTGCGCCTGATCGGGGCGGAAGACGCCGCCGAGCAGGGCCCCGCCCCCCACGCCCCGGCGTCGAAGCACGCCTGGACCGTCGCAGACGCCGTCCCCACGCTGGAGATCCACCTGGGCAGGCCCCGGCAGGCACCGCGGAAGGAGTCAGACGAGGCAGACGTGATCCTGCACGAGGACGACGTCATCGAGAGCGGTCAGTTCTTCGGTGACACCTCGACGATCGGCCCCAGCGTCACGCCTGGCGATCCGATCATCCTCGGCGCGCTGGACCGGAGCCTGATCCACCGGGTGATGCGCCGCCACCTGGGCGTGTTCCGCTCCTGCTACCAGCGCGAGCTGCAGCTGGACCCGCTGCTGCAGGGAACGCTCGTCGTGAAGTTCATCATCTCCAAGGACGGCTCGGTGGCCAGGGCCAGCGTGAAGTCGTCCACCCTGGGCAACGAGCGCCTGGAGAGCTGCGTCAC
The DNA here is from genome assembly GCA_937891875.1 of uncultured Pseudomonadota bacterium. Lineage (GTDB taxonomy): Bacteria > Myxococcota_A > UBA796 > UBA796 > REDI01. The sequence continues at coordinate 5,094 of CALATR010000234.1, forward strand.
CGAGCGACTCCTGCGCGTGCAGTTTCCCTCCCCGAAGGGCGGCGGCATCGTGATCGTCAGGTATCCCCTGGTGTTTCGGCCACACTAGCCCGGCTGGCACCCATCAGGCGGTCGAGCTCGGCGCGGGCCGCGAGCTGCGCGGCATCGTCGACCGGCTCCTCCGGGACGAGCGCCATGATCTCTCCGACGACCTCCTCGGCACTGGTCTGGGTCAGTCGGCCGATGATCCTCTTCGATCCGCCATCACGCGTGTGTACCACCCCCCTGCAGCCGAGCCAGCGCCGCTCGACCTCCACGGACGCGATGTCCCCCCAGGCGATCCGCCGACCGCCCACGCGCACGCCTGCCGAGTCCAGCACGACCCGAGACATCACCGGCCGGGAGTCGGTCACCGGCACGGACGCCCAGAACATGCGCACGGCCCCGATGGCGATGCCCACGGCAAGAGCGAGGGTGGCGAGCGCGGGGAACCCCTCTCCGCGTGACAGGAAGGCAAGGAAGCCGAGCCCGGTCAGCGCGGCGAGGAGCGCCAGCC
>CALATR010000235.1 GCA_937891875.1 uncultured Pseudomonadota bacterium
CGGTGAGGTTGCGCTCGAACACGCCGCCGATGTGTCGGGCCAGGGCGCTGCGGTGGCGGATGGCTCCGGACGGGAGCAGCGCCAGCAGGTGCATGCGATCGAAGTCGGTGTAGATCATCGGCCGCTCGAAGACGATGCTCCCGCCGCACTTCGGGCAAGGCTCGCGCTGGAACCGACCGGCGAGGATGGCGTCGCGGACTTCGGGCGCGCGGCGCACGTGCAGCGAGGCGTAGACCGGGGCGGTGAACTCCTGCCGGCAGTGGGGGCAGGTCACCTGGCGCGGGGTGACGACGCTCATGACGGAGCGCTCGTCAGGCCGTCGCTGGTGTCACTCGTGGTGCCGCCACCCTCGGTCGCCGCGGGGACCTCCTCGGTGAAGCTGTGCCCGTTGTCGACGTTGTTCTTGATGTAGTTGTAGGCGTCGCTGTCCCGACCCTGGAGGCTGGTGCCGGCCTCCTTGCCGTTGACGTCGGGATGGTCGGAGTAGAAGCAGGCGTAGGCCTCCGCGAACCACTCGCCGGGCGCGCGGAACTGGTAGGCGCTGACGGCGTTGGCCTCGTAGGAGGCGGCGACGTAGCTGACGAAGCTTCCCGCGTACGCCTCGTGCCAGCGCCGTCCGCCGACACCCGGTCGATTCGCTTGGTTGTACCAGGGCGACTCGCCGTTGGCCCACAGGTTGGGCGTGCGCAGGATGTCGACCGGACCGGTGCCGCTGGCCGCGTAGTCAGGCACGTCCGCCGCGATGGTGCCGGCGTCGCGGAGCTCGGTCAGGGCGGTGTCGAAGTCCTTGGTCTCGGCGATGGCCTTGCGCAGCGCGGCCTCGTAGGCCTCGGGGTGGGTGTAGTCGTCCATCCCGTTGTCGGCGGCGCCGATGACCGCGGTGACGAAGGCGTCCGCGCCGCCGTACTCCTTCCACGCACCCGCGCTCTCGGTGGAGGCCGCGTAGCCCGAGGACACGCCCATCTTGGCGTCGACCGCGTGGCCGATCTCGTGCCGGAGCACGGTGTCGAACAGGTTGACCGAGGTGTGCAGGCCCACGTCGGTGCCGCCCACCATGACCGCGCCGTAGCCGCCGGTCTCCTCGAGGTCGTCGCCGTAGCCGATGACCGCGCCCTGATCGACGCTCCAGTAGTAGCCTGAGCCCGCGTCCGCGTTGTCGCGCAGCAGCAGGTCCAGGCTGTCGTTGCCCTCGACGTGCTCGGGCGGCAGGCGCTCCAGGATCCCCCACGCCCGGCGCAGGCCGTCCGCGGTCCACGCGCCGCCCTCACGGCCGCCGATCTCCGCCTTGAACCGCAGGGACATGATCTCCTGCAGGGCGTAGACGTCAGCGTCGGGCATCAGGTCGAAGTAGGTCTTCAGCTCGTCGTTGGTGGCCGCGGCGCCGCTCACCTTCTTCCGCTGGCCCGCCACGAAGCGCGCGTGGCTCTCCAGGAGGTCGGGCTTCTCGGTGATGAGGCTCTTGACCCGGTTCCACTTGTCGCTGGTCATGCCGCGGATGCCGGCGTTGATCTGCGTGACCGGGAGCGCGCACAGCTTCTTGAATGCGTCCTCCGCCGCCGCCTCGTCGATGTCCTCGGCGTCGGGGATGTTGTTCATGGAGGTGTCCAGGGTCCGCCGTTCTTCGGCGCCCTGGTTCACCAGCTCCTGCTTCTTGGCAGCGAGGTCCTTCTCCAGCACGTGCACCGA
>CALATR010000236.1 GCA_937891875.1 uncultured Pseudomonadota bacterium
GCCCAGGCCGAGCCAGGTGGACGGGTACCACCAGGAGTAGAAGCCGAGCAGCTTGGGCAGGGCCTTGAGCTGGTCACCGAAGGACTTCGCGTAGATGAAGTCGGTGGCCACGGTGAGGTGCTTGTCCAGGGCCTCGCGGGCCATGAACAGGTGCATGATCTCGGAGCTTCCTTCGAAGATCCGGTTGATCCGGCTGTCGCGCAGGGCCCGCTCGATGGGCATGGGGGCCTCGCCGCGGGAGCGCAGGGACAGCTCCTGCTCGTAGCCGCGGCCGCCGCGGATCTGCAGGGCGTCATCGAGCAGATACCAGTTTCGAACGGTGCAGTATTCCTTTGCCGCCGACGCCTCGAGGCGGATGTCGTAGCCCTCGGTCATCGCCAGCTCGTTGGCCAGGTGGGACAGGGTCTCGATGGCGTACGTGGTGGCTGCCATGTCGGCGATCTTGTGGGTGACGGCCTCGTGCTTGCCCACGGGGGCGCCCCACTGCACCCGCTCGCTGGCGAAGGTGCGCACCATGCCCAGGGCGTTGCGGCTGCTGCCGACACACGCGGCGGGCAGAGACAGGCGGCCGGTGTTGAGCGTCGTGAGCGCGATGCGCAGGCCGGCACCTTCCTTGACCAGCAGGTTCTCCTTGGGGACCTTGACCTGATCGAAGCGGATGACGCCGTTCTCGAGGGCGCGCAGGCCCATGAAGCGGCAGCGATGCTCGACCGAGATGCCGGGGCTGTCGGCCTCGACGATGAACGCCGAGATCTTCTTCGTCTCGGGGTGGCGGGCCATCACCACGAACAGCTCCGCGCGGGTGCCGTTGGTGATCCACAGCTTGGTGCCGGTGATGACGTAGTCGCCGTCCTCGGTGCGCTCCGCGGTGGTGGCGAGGCGGGCGGGGTCGGAGCCCACGTCGGGTTCGGTCAGGGCGAACGCCGAGATGGCGCCCTTGGCGCAGCGGGGCAGGAAGCGCTGCTTCTGGTCCTCGTTGCCGAAGGTGCCGACCGGGTTGGGCACGCCGATCGACTGGTGCGCGGACAACAGCGCCATGATGTTGCCGTCGTAGTAGGCGCCCAGCTCGATCGCGCGGGTGTACTCCCCGATGGTGAAGCCCAGCCCGCCGTACACCTTGGGGATCTTGATGCCGAAGGCGCCGAGGTCGCGCAGGCCCTGCACGACGTCCTCGGGGATCTCCCCGCTGGCGTCGATCGCGGCGGAGTCGACCGTCTTCAGGAACGCCTCGAAGCGGGCGTACCATGCGTCGAACTCGGGGGAGGTGGGGGTCTCGGGCACGTCGGCGACCCAGTCCACGTGCAGACGACCGAGGAAGATGTCCTTCATGATCGAGCGGCCCGCCCAGGTGTCGCGGCTGGACTCGGCGAGCTCGCGTGCCTCGTCGGCGGTGGCGTGGTGGTGCTGGTTGGCCATGAGACCCTCCTGATCGGTTCTACCGGCGGAATCGGCCGGGCGCGCCCGTTGCTGAATGGTCATTCACTGAATGAGCGCTCATTCATACATGATCACGAACGGGGGGTGGGGCAACCGGGGGCGCATCGGATCGTTGCGGGGTCGGCGCTACGGAAGATCCTCGTTTTCGCTCAAGCGGCAGGCTCGATGACCGACCGGAGGGCGCCCCCGGAGGCCCCCATGATGTCGATGACTGCCTGCATCCTGTTTCGTGACTCCGTCGAGTCCCTCCCCGCCTGCATCGACAGCGTGATCGACGTCGCTGACGACGTGCTGGTCGTGGTGTGCGGGGACCTGCCGGATCCGGAGGGGCTGCCTGCGTCGGTCCGCACCTGCCGCCTGCCGTGGCGGGGGGACGAGGGAGCCCTGCGCGCGGCCGCGGCGAACCACGCCCTGGGCGCCCGGGTGCTCTTCCTGGACGGTCGGGAGCGCCTGGTGCTCCGCGGCGAGCTGGCCGCGCCGTCCTTGTGGCGAGGCGGCGCTGGCGTGCTCATCGAGGTGGTCGAGGCCGACCGTGCCGCGCCGGACGTCGCCCGGGTTGCCGCCGGCGAGGGGTGCCTGACCGAGCCCCGCCTGGAGGCTCGCCTGCTCGATCGCGGCGTCGCCAGGACCTTTCATGGCGTGCGCGAACCCCGGCCCGAGCTGGCGATCTCTCGCCTGCCCCGAGTCGACGCCTGCATCGTCTCCACCATCGCCATCCGCACTGCCGGCCAGAGCGATGCCGAGACCGCCGCGTGGATCCGCGCCACCGTGGCCGCCCCCGGCGATGCCCACGTGCTCGCCGCCGCGTCCAGGCACCTGCGAGAGCAGGGTCATCGAGATCTTTCGAAGAACCTTGCGATCCGAGCGTTCGACTCCGCCCTCGACGGCCAGGTGGACGCGCTGCACTCGGCCACCATCGCCATCGCCCTGTGCGAGCTCGACGCGGGCGACGCCCACTCCGCCCACGCCCATGTCGCGGCGGCTCGGGGACGCCTGCTGTCCCACCCCGACCTGGACCTGCTGCAGGCCCTCGCGGCCATCGAGCTGAACCGTCCGGAGCTGCGCGGTCCGGCCATGCGCGCCCTACGCCAGTCCCTGTCCCGCGCCGACGAGCGCTTCGTGCACCGGCCGCTCCCGGGCGCCACCGGCGATGCCGCCCGCCTCGCGCTGGCCACCCTGCTGATCGCGTCCGGGGAGGCGACCTCGGCCGGGGACGTGCTCGACCGCCTGGCGCCCGCGTCCACCCGCAGCCTGCCCGCCGTCCTGCTCCGCGCCGAGCAGGCCCTGCTCACCCACCGCCCGGCCACCGCCCTGCGGATCCTGGTCGACCGCCTGGAGCACGCGGGTGCGGATGGTTGGATCCTGGCCGCAGACGCCGCGTACCGCCTGGATCAGCGCGACGACCGCAACGCGTTCATCGACCGGGCCGAGGCCCACCTGGATCGCGGCCTGCTCGCACCCCACCGCACCGAGCGCCTGCGTGCCGTCCGGGCCGCCATCGCTGCCGAGGCCGTGCTGCCCCGCCTGTGCGGGGACGTACCCCTGATGCCCGAGCTCGACGACCCGCGCGCTCTCGGCGAGAATGCGGCTTCCTGCGGCGATCTGGATCGGGCGCACGCCATGCTGATCGAGGCCCTGCGCCGCGAGCCCACCGACGTCGTCGCCTGGAACGACCTGGGCGTGGTGCTCCACCAGGGTGGTGCCCTCGACGCGGCGGCCCTCGCCCTGCGGGTGGCGGTCGAGCTGGCTCCCGAGGACGCCGATCTGCGCCTGCAGCTGGCGGTCGTCTCCTGGTCCGGCGGCCACCTCGCCGACGCGTGCGAGCAGGCCCGCCAGGCGCTGCGCCGCGAGGAGCTGGTCGACGCCCGCGCCCTGCTCTCGACCCTGGACGTCGAGGGTGCCCGGCCCCCGCGGGTCGCGATCCCGGCCGACCGGGCTGACCTCGCGCCGGTCGTGCGCCTGGCTGGCGGCCGGCCCCTCATCGCCGAGCCCGACCTGGTCGAGGCGCTCGGTGGACTGTGGGCCTGGGCGGCGGCCGCCGGACCGGACGTCGTGCTCGACGAGACGCCGGACGAGGCGCTGGCTCTGCTGGCCCCGGTCGTCGCGCCGTCGGTCGGCTTCGACGCGCTGGTCCGGGCCATCCAGGGGGTGCGCATCGGGGAGCGGTCGTCCGGAAGCCGGGTCCGCCCGGTGCTCTCGGTGGTCGTGCCGAGCCGGGATCGCCTGGCCTCGGTCGTCACCCTGCTCGACCGGCTCGCCCTGCAGGACCTGCCCCCCGCGCTGATGGAGGTCGTGGTCGTCGACGACGGCAGCGCCCTGCCCATCGAGCGGGAGGCCCTGGGTGCCCGCCCGTTTGCCGTCCGGCTGGTCAGCCAGCGTCCCATGGGTCCGGCCTCTGCGCGAAACGCGGGGATCGAAGCGGCACGGGGTCGCTTCGTCTGGATGCTCGACGACGACGCCCGCCCGGCGCCCGACGCGGCGCGGCTGCACCTGGTCGGCCAGCTCCAGGCCGAGGACGACGTCGTGCTGGTCGGCGGCATGCGCCTGCTGGAGCGGCACCGTCGCACCGTGTGGGACCACCTGCTGGACACCTCCGCCCTGTACCGGGGTCGACCCGACGCCCCGCTCGGCGAGGCGCTGTCCTGGCGCTCGCTGTCCGTGTGCAACACGAGCGCCCCGCGCAGCCTGCTGCTGGACGTCGGTGGCTTCGACGCGGTCGCCTTCCCCGAGGGCTCCCACGAGGACGCCGAGCTGGGCCTGCGCCTGGATCAGCGGGGTGTGCCGCTGATCCACCGCCCCGACATCCACGCCGGACAGGATCGGCGGATCGGGGTCGACGCCTGGCTCGCCCAGGCGCGGGCCAACGGCCGCGGCCAGGCGGCCCTGCGCGTCCTGCATCCCGAGCGCGACGATGTGCTCCGCCTGGGCGATGGCGCCGGCCCGGTCGAGCCCGTCATCGACGCCCTGCGCACGGTGCTCGAGGTGCGCACCCCGCGCATGGACCAGGGGCTCGACGCCCTGCGTCGCCTCGCCCAGAGCCCGATTCCTGCCGATCCGACGCTCGCGCGCAAGCAGCTCCTCGAGCTGCGCCACCTCGCCGAGATCCTGGGTGACCATGCCCACCAGCAGGGCCTGGTCGACAGCCGTCGCCGAGTCTCCGGGCCGGCGGTGGATCCGGTGCTCGCGACGACCACGGTCGTGCTCGCCCACCGCTCCCACGATCTCGGCTCCGACGAGGTGCTTGCCGCGATCATCGAGGATGTTCGCCGACACTCTCCCGGTCCGGTCGAGGTGGTGGTGGCCTGCATGGGCCCCGCGCCCGTCGCGACGGCGGACGTGGTCGTGGTCCCCGTGCCCGGCAATGACGTGATCACCGCCTGGAACCTCGGGATTGCCCGTGCGACCGGCGAGACGATCTTCCTCTGCGACGACGCCATCCTCTTCTCCCCGGGCTGGCGCGAGGCCCTGCTGGCTCACGTCAGCGCATGGCCCGACGTGGGCGTGGTCTCCGCGCTGGGCGCCCGGGTGCGCTCCGATCTGGACGGCGTCGCCGCGCGTTTCCACCGTGACCGCGCCGGGGAGCACGCCTGGCCGGTGCGGGTGCAGCTGGCCCGCACGCTGATCCGCCGGGACGTCATCCTCCACATCGGCGGTCTCGACGCCACGATGGGCGAGCTGGCCGGGCACGACCTCGTGCTCCGCGCGCGCCGGGCAGGCTTCCGGGTCCGCCTGGCCGGAGACGTGCTCATGGGTGCGGTCGACCGCCAGCTCTCGCCGACGCCGGACCACGTACGCGCGTTCCGCGCGCGCCACGGCATCGACCCCCTGGAGCGGACAACCCTGCAGGAGGCGGCCGAGCTGCCCTTCGACGGCGTCCGCGACCGCCGGGAGCTGCGCCCCATCGACGGACCGACCGTGCTCCTCGAGCCCGGCGGGCTGCCGTTCCGCCCCATCCGTCCCGCCGAGGACGATGTCGCGGCGGTGGCGAAGTAGCGGCGCTCGCGATTCCGCTGATTGGCCGCTCACGCGGACCCGCCCGCGATAGGCCGTCGACATGAACGAGCCCGATCCACCGAGTGAATCGAATGACGTGCTCCAGGCACGGATCGCCGAGCTGGAGCGGGAGAACGAGGAGCTCAGACGCTTCGTCCGGCGCGCCACCCATGACCTCGAGGCGCCGCTGCGGCGGGTGGTCACCTTCTCGGACCTGCTCGCCCGGGAGCTCGGCGAGGTGGACGGGCACGCGGCCGAGGCGCTCGACTTCCTCCGCCAGACAGCGGTGCGCGGCCGGGACCGGGTGCGTGCCCTGCGCAGCTACACCCGCCTGATGACCCTGCCGGTCGAGGTGCGGTCCTTCTCGATCGAGGCGGTCGTGACCGACGCCCTGGGCCGCGCCGAGGCCGCCCTGCAAGACGTGCACGTCGTCCGCGACGAGGGTGGTGTGACGGACGTGGTCGCCGAGCCCGAGCTGCTCGCTCAGGCGCTGGCCGCCCTGCTGGCCAACGCGGGTCGCTACCGGGCACCGGCTCGCGCCGCGGA
>CALATR010000237.1 GCA_937891875.1 uncultured Pseudomonadota bacterium
CGCCACTCCCTTGCTCGCAGCAACCCGACTCCCCGCCAGCGGATCGGACCCGCCACTCCCCCGCTCACAGCACCGCGACTCCCCACTCAGCTAGACTCCGCCGCTCCCGGAGTCCGCACTGTCCACTGCTGCCCTGCTCCTCGATCGCCGCTTCTGGCCCGTCTTCTGGGTCCAGTTCCTGACCGCGTTCAACGACAACGTGCTCAAGATGGGGCTGATCCTGCTGGTGACCTTCGGGGATGACCTCGTCGGGCGGCCCGTCAGCGTGTTCGGGCTGGGGGCCGCCGAGCTCAACACCATCGGCGGTCTACTGCTGATGCTGCCGTTCCTGCTGTTCTCCGCCGTGAGCGGCCAGGTCGCCGACAAGGTCGCGAAGCACCGGATGATGCGCTCGGTCAAGCTCGCCGAGGTCGTGCTCATGGTCGGTGCGGCCGGCGCGCTGATCGTCGCCAGCCTGGGTGCGCCCGAGCTCGCCGGCGCCGGCCTGCTCGCGCTGATCTTCCTGCTGGGCACCCAGTCCGCCGTCTTCGGTCCGATCAAGTACAGCATCCTGCCCCAGCTGCTCCCCAAGCCCGGCGAGCTGGTCGCTGGCAACGCGCTGGTCGAGACCGGCACCTACCTGGCCGTGCTCCTGGGGGGCATCACCGCGACCGTGCTGATGGTCGGCCCCCGCGACGTCGGTCTTCCCCCCGAGATCGGCCTGTACACCCTGGCCGGCGGCGTCGTCGGGTTCGCGCTCATCGGCTGGTGGGCCGCGCGCATGAACCCCGCCGTGCCCGCCGAGCAGCCCGACCTGCAGGTGCGCTGGGACCCCATCCGCACGACCGTCGACGTGGCCCGGGTGGTGACCGCCCGGCGCGACCTGTTGCTCGCCGTGCTGGCCAACTCGTGGTTCTGGGGGCTCGCCGCCTGCCTGCTGGCCCTGACTCCGTCCTGGTCGGCGAACACGCTGGGTGCCGACGAGTGGACCGCGACCGGGATCAACGCCGTATTCTCCATCGGAATCGGCGTTGGAAGCCTGCTCTGCGCCCAGCTGTCCCGCGGTCGCATCGAGCTGGGCCTGGTCTCGCTCGGCGCCTCTGGCCTGCTCGTCTTCCTGGTCGATCTCGGGGTCGGCGGCGCGCCCTGGACCCCGCCCGCCGCCGACGCCGCCCGCCTCGGCCTGCTCGACGTGCTCTCCCGCCCTGCCGCCTGGCGCCTGGTCATGGACCTCGTCCTCCTCGCGGCGTCCGGCGGGATCTTCATGGTGCCGCTGTACAGCTACCTCCTCGACCGCGGCGCGGAGGGAGAGCGGGCGCGGCTCATCGGCGCGCTCAACGTCATGACTGCCGTGTTCATGGTCGGCGCGCTCGCCGTGGTGTTCGGGCTGCTCGCCGCCGGCCTCTCCGAGCGCAGCATCTTCCTCGTCCTCGGTCTCGTCCAGGCGGCCATCACCGCCCTGTGCATCGTCGCGCTCCCCGTACCGACCATGCGCTTCGTCGCCGAGGGCCTCATCCGCGTCTTCTACCGCCCCCGCTTCGCCAACCTCGACCGCATCCCCGCCGAGGGCCCGGCGCTGCTCATCTGCAACCACGTCTCCTACATCGACTTCGTGGTCCTCATGGCCGCCGTGCGCCGCCGGCACCGCTTCGTCATCTGGCACGCCTTCGTCGACATCCCCGCGTTCGGCTTCCTCGCCCGGAACTACCACGTCATCCCGATAAACTCCGATCCCAAGGACCGGCGCACCATCGTCAAGGCGTTCAAGGAGATCTCCGAGACCCTGCGCCAGGGCGAGCTCGTCATCCTGTTCCCCGAGGGCGCCCTGCCCTACGAGCAGGGGCTGCAGCCCTTCATGCGCGGTCTCGACCTCATCCTCAAGCGCGACCCGGTCCCCGTCGTGCCCATGGCGCTCAACGGCCTGTGGGGCAGCCCGTACAGCCGCAAGGGCGGGCGAGCCTTCAAGTCGGTTCGCGGCCCCAAACGCCGCATCTGGCTGACCGTCGGCGAGCCTGTGCCCCCCAGCGACGCCACCCGCGAGCGCCTCGAGGAGGAGGTCCGCGCCCTGTGGACGAGCATGCCGGACCGCCCGTGAGCGACGGCATCGAGCGCGGCGCGACCCTGAGCCCCTGCGGCCGCTACCGCTACGCCCTGTGGCGCCGCTTCGGCCCCGGGACCGAGGTCGTCTTCATCGGCCTCAACCCCTCCACCGCCGACGCCTCCCACGACGACCCCACCATCCGCCGCTGCATCGGCTTCGCCCGCCGCTGGGGCCACGGCCGGCTCACCGTCGTCAACCTCTTCGCCTGGCGCGCCACCGACCCGAGCGACCTCCGCGCCGCGGAAGAACCCGTCGGCCCCGACAACATGACCACCCTGCAAGCCGCCATCGCCCGCGCCGACCAGGTCATCCCCTGCTGGGGCCACCTCGGCGATCTGCACGGCCAGGACCAGATCGTGAGGCGCATGCTGCCGAGCGGGGCAAGGTGCCTGGGGTTCACGAAGAGCGGGCAGCCGAGGCATCCGTTGTTCGTGAGGTACGGAACGGAGCTGGTGAGATTGAGCGATCGGCAAGGCCGAGGTTGAAGGCTGACTCTGCCGCAACACCGGAGGCTCGCCGATGCGACACGGGAAGGCCGTCGCGGTTCTCGGCACAGAGGCTCAGAGGCACAGAGAGGTTCACAGAGAACCACGCGATCCGGCTCCTCTAAACAAGAGGCATATCCTAAGCAATCACGCGACGGGCGGGCGCCGGCCCGATGTGAGCGGGGTGATCTGCGCGCGTCGAGCCGCACCCTCACCACGAA
>CALATR010000238.1 GCA_937891875.1 uncultured Pseudomonadota bacterium
GCGCCTGCCCATCTACAACGGCTCCGCCGGCAACCAGTCGGTCGGCTTCCCCGACCTCACCTCGCGGGGCACCTGGTTCTTCGCCGCGACCAACCTGGCCTGGGAGGGCTCGTCGAAGGGCGGATCGAAGATCCCGGTGGGCGGCGGTGCCAGCCTGGCCATGGACGGTACCAGCTGGGAGTGGGCCACCTGGGGGATGCCGATGTACGGCACCAACCAGTGGGGCGATCCCGTCTACGCGCGCGGCACCGCCATCGCCGCCATGCCCGACCGGGTGCTCCTGGGCACGACCGAGTTCGGGGTCTACGTCAGCGAGGATCGCGGGGAGACCTGGGAGACCTCGACCGGCATCCCCAGCGACACCAGCGTGCTCGCCCTGGCCAGCGTCGACGACCTGTGGCTCGCCGCCACGCCGACCAGCCTGTATGTCAGCGACAACGGTGGCTACCGCTGGAGTCCGCTCAACGACGGCCTGCCGGCGGACTTCCGGGCGCTCGACGTCATCTCTGCCGACGAGACCGCCTTCCTGCTGGTCGAGGGTGACGGGGGCCTCTACCGCCTCGACGACGGACGGTGGAACCAGGTCGCCGCGGCGCCCGCGGGCGTCACCCTGCGCGCCCCCCTCTACCAGCAGGACGATCTCTTCCTGGTGAGCACGGCCAGCCGCGGCTTCTTCCAGGTCGTGCCGTGAGCCGAGCGCTCTGGCCGGTCGCCCTGTCCGTCCTCGGCCTGCTCGCCGGGTGCGCGGACGGGGTCGACGCCCTGGACCTGTCCGATGCCGACGGGGACGGGCTCACCGCAACCGAAGAACTCGCCCTGGGCACCGATCCCGACCGCGCGGACACCGACGGCGACGGCTACTCCGACCCGGACGAGCTCGCCTTCGGCAGCGATCCCACCGACCCCGACGACCGCATCTACCAGGGCGGTTGGCCCTGGAGGGCGGACAAGGACCAGCTCGACCAGGGCGCGTGGGACGAGCGCCCCCGCGAGGGTGAGGCGGTGCCTTGGCTGACGGCGGTGGACCAGTTTGGCGATGACGTCGTGCTGGGCGACTTCGCCGGCGAAGGACCCGTCGTGGTGGACCTGTCGACCGAGTGGTGCGGGATCTGCCGCGAGATGAGCACCTGGCTGGTCGGACCCGGCGACCGCACCTGGGACGGACAGTACCCCGGGGTGCGCGAGGCCGTGCAGGACGGCGGCGTCCGCTGGATCACCGTGCTCTCCCAGGACCACGAGGGCAGACCGTCCGACTGGGCGACGTCCGCGCGCTGGGACGCAGAGCTCGGCCACGAGCGGATCCCCGTGCTGGCCGACCCTCGGGGCCGCTACACGGACTGGTCCAAGTCCTTCGGCTATCCGACCCTGATCCTGCTGGACGCGGACCTGCGCCTGGTCCACCTCGAGTCCGGCTACGCCGGCACCCTCCAGGAGCTCTCCGAGCGATGAGCCGCTTTGTCCACCTACTGTTCGCGACGGCCCTGCTCGCCGGCTGCAACGAGTACCGCTTCGATCCGACCGCCCACGCCGACACCTGGGTCCAGCGTCCGGACTACGCGGTGGACTGGCTCTTCGTCGTCGACAACTCCTGCTCGATGGCGCCGCACCAGCAGCGGGTCGGACAGCACTTCGACGCCCTGTCCAGCGCGCTCATCGACGCGGACATCGACGTCCACATCGGGGTGGTCACCACGGACGTGCCGAACGACCGCGGGGTCCTGCGCGACGCGGTGCTGACCCTCGACCAGGTGGACGTGGGCCCCCGCTTCAGGAACGCCCTGCAGGTCGGCACCACCGGCAGCGGGTTCGAGATGGGCCTGGAGGCCAGCCTCACCGCCGTGACCGAGCCCGCGCGCTCCAAGGCAAACGCCGGGTTCTTGCGCGAGGATGCGCGCCTGGTCGTGCTGTACGTGTCCGACGAGGAGGACACCTCGCCCAGACCGGTCGCCGACGTGGTGCGTGGCCTGCGCGAGTCCGCCGGCCGTACCGATCGCCGGGCGGTGTCGGTGAACGCGCTCGTGGTCACAGACCGGGCCACCTGCACCTTCCCGGAGTTCGAGGGCAGCGTCGGCACCCGCTACGCCGCGGCCGCCGAGCTCACCGGCGGGCTGGTGCTGGACCTGTGCACCCCCGACCTGTCGACTCCCCTCGCCCGCCTGTCGACCGAGGCCGCCGGCCTGCGCGACACGTTCGTGCTCACCCAGCTGCCCACGTCGGACACGCTCACGGTCGAGATCGACGGCCAGGAGGCGACCTGCGGCGAGCAGTTCGAGCTGGTCGAGGTCCAGCGCAACGGCCAGACCCGGGTCGGCCTGCGTCTGGCCACCACGCCCCCGGTCGGCACCGAGATCGTCGCCCGCTACCACGCCGGCAGCAGCCCCCCGGAGGTCCCGTGCGGCGGATCTTGATCGCGAGTTTCTTCCTGCTCTTCGGGCCGGGCTGCAAGGCCCCGACCCTGGCCTGCGCCGACCACGCGGACTGCCCCGATCACCAGGGCTGCCTCGCCGGCGTGTGTCTCGACGCCACCTGCCGCACGTCCGACGACTGTGCCTTCGGCGAGACCTGCTTCGAGCTCGCCTGCGAGCCCGGCTGCCGCACCGACGTGGACTGCGGCGCCGGCCGCACCTGCGAGCCCGACGGCACCTGCGCCGACGCCCGCTGCGAGGTCACCACCCTGGACTGCCCCGCCGGCACCCGGTGCATCTCGGACGGCACCTGCTCTCGCCAGGACGACGTGTGCCAGCCCTGCGGCGACACGGGGCTCTGCCCGGATCCCGGCGACCGCTGCATCGCCTTCACCGAGACGGAGGCGTACTGCGTGCAGCGCTGCCGCGACACCTCGGACTGCCCGGCAGCGTTCTCGTGCATGCCGCTCGAAGGCGGGATCTCGGTGTGCGTGGGCGACTGCGGGTGGCTGCGCGACGAGGGGTGGCTGTAGCTCGCCGGGGGAACGGGCTCGCGTGAGGTCGCGTGGCTGCGAGCGGGGGATGCCTCGGCTCGGTCTCCAGTCTCCAGTCTCCAGTCCCCAGTCCTACGGCAGCGGATCAGGCCCGATCGCCACGGTGCAGACCTCGACTGGAACCACCCCGCACGAACACGAGCAACACGAGATTCCAGAGCGTGGGGACTGCGACCTCTGAGCGCGGCCCCCACTCCCAAGCCGGCCGAAGCTGGAGACTGGAGACTGGAGACCGCCCCGCCACTCCACCGGTGGAAGCAACGCAACCCCCGCCAGGCCAGACCTGACTGGCCCGCCCCTTCACCCCCGCCCCGTGCTCCCGAACCCACCCCCACCGCGCTCGGTCTCCCCGAGATCCCCCACCACCTCCCACACGATGCGCACCACTGGCGCCAGCACCGCCTGGGCGATCCGCTCGCCGCGGGTGATCACGAAGGTCTCCTGGCCCAGGTTGATGAGCGGCACCGAGATCTCCCCGCGGTAGTCGGCGTCGATCGTGCCGGGCGGGTTGACCATGGTGACGCCGTGCTTCCAGGCCAGGCCCGAGCGCGGACGCACCTGCAGCTCGCAGTCGCCGGGCAGGGCCACGGCAAGACCGGTGCGCACGAGGGCGCGCTGACCTGGGAGCAGCTCGATGGGGGCGTCGATGGCGGCGCGCAGATCGGCACCGGCGGACAGCTCGGTCGCGTACGCTGGAAGCGGCAGGTCCTGCGCGTGGGGCAGCACCTGCACCTTCACCAGGCGCGGGGTCGGACGGTGGTCCATGGCTCACTCCTCAAAAGACGCGAGCCCGCCGGAACAGGTGCTCCGGCGGGCTCGGGGTTCGCTGCGTTCCCGATCAGGAGGCGGAGAGCGCTTCCTTGCGGGACAGGCGGATCTTGCCGGAGCGGTCGACGTCGATGACGCGGACCAGCACCTCGTCACCCTCGTGCAGGACGTCCTCGACCTTCTCCACGCGCTCGTGGGCGAGGTGGGAGATGTGCACGAGGCCGTCGGTGCCGGGGAAGATCTCGACGAAGGCGCCGAAGTCGACGATGCGCTTGACCACGCCCACGTACAGGGCGCCGATCTCGGCCTCCTGGGTGATCTCGCGGATCATGCGGATGGCGCGCTCGGTGTTCTCGGGATCGGAGCTGGCGACGTCCACCTTGCCGGAGTCGTCGACGCTGATCTTGACCTCGCAGCTGTCCTGGATGCTGCGGATGACCTTGCCGCCGGGGCCGATGAGATCGCGGATCTTGTCGGTCTTGATGTGCAGGGTCGTGATCCGGGGGGCGTAGCGGCTCATCTCCTCGCGGGGCTGGGAGATGACGGCGTTCATCTGCTTCAGGATGTGCAGACGACCGACGCGGGCCTGCTCCATGGCCTGGGCCATGATCTCGCGGGACACGCCCTTGATCTTGCAGTCCATCTGGAACGCGGTGATGCCGTTCTCGGTGCCGGTGACCTTGAAGTCCATGTCGCCGAGGTGGTCCTCATCGCCGAGGATATCGGACAGGACGGCGAAGTCGTCGCCCTCCTTGATGAGGCCCATGGCGATGCCGGCCACGGGGGCCTTGAGGGGCACGCCGGCGTCCATCAGGGCGAGGCTGGCGCCACAGGCGCTGGCCATCGAGGACGAGCCGTTGGACTCGAGGACCTCGGAGGTGACGCGGTACACGTACGGGAAGTCCTCGCGGCTGGGCAGCACGGCCTCGACCGCGCGACGGGCCAGGGCACCGTGGCCGACCTCGCGACGCTTGGGGCCGCGAAGGGGACGGGCCTCGCCGGTGCAGAACGGCGGGAACACGTAGGTGAACATGAAGTGGCGCTCTTCCTTGCCCGTGGGCAGGTCCATGCGCTGCACGTCGGGGTCGGTGCCCAGCGCGACGTTCACGTAGGCCTGGGTCTCACCACGGGTGAAGACGGCCGAGCCGTGGGCGCGCTTGGAGATGCCGGCCTCGACCCAGATGTCCCGGATCTCGTCGGTGCGGCGACCGTCGAGGCGGCGACCGGTGGAGATGACGTCGCCGCGCATGACGGCCTTGACCTGCTTGTCCCAGCACGCCTTGGCGTCCTTGGTGAGCGCCGCGGTCTCGTCGTCGGACAGCTCGCCCTTGCTGGCGAGGAAGCCCTCGACCAGCTCGTTGCGGGCGGCCTTCATGGCGTCCTTGCGCTCGTGCTTGTCCTGGGTGGACAGGGCCTTGCGGATGGGGTCGGGAGCGTTGGCCGCGAAGTAGGCCAGGGCGTCGGCGTCGAGCTCGGCGGGAGGCGCGACCTCGATCTTGGACTTGCCGCAGGCGGCGCGGAGATCGTCGATGCACTCGATGATCTTCTTGATGTTCTCGTGGGCGAGATCGAGGACGTCGAGCATGTCCTGCTCGCTGGCCTCGCTGGCGCCGCCCTCGACCATGGTGATGGCCTCGCGGGTGCCGGCGACGA
>CALATR010000239.1 GCA_937891875.1 uncultured Pseudomonadota bacterium
CCCGAGGTCGAGCGCCTGCAGATGGCCGCCCACGACCTCCGCGAGCGCGCTCGGGTCTTGCTGGCCGCCCTGCCTCCCGCCGCCCCGGTCGAGGACAAGCACCAGGCCTGGGCGCTCCAGCAGCGCGCCGAGACGCTCGAGGTCCAGGCCGAGCTCCGCCACGTCGCCGTGCTGG
This sequence comes from uncultured Pseudomonadota bacterium, assembly GCA_937891875.1. Lineage (GTDB taxonomy): Bacteria > Myxococcota_A > UBA796 > UBA796 > REDI01. The sequence goes on from CALATR010000239.1 coordinate 176, forward strand.
AGAAGCTCCGCGGCGCGCTGAACGAGGCGCCCGACACGCCAGAGGCCCACGATCGCCTCGCCGCCCACTACGTCGAGCGCCACCGCGCCGCCGAGCAGCGCCGCGACGCCCGCGGCCAGGCCGCCCTCGAGACCCTGCTCCGCACCCACGACACCGGTCGCTGGGAGGACTACCTCCGGGGCGAGGGCCTCATCCGCCTCATCACCGATCGCCCCGCCCGGGCCAGCCTGCGCCCCCTGCGCGAGATCGGACGCCGCCTCGTGCCTGGCGACGCGGTCGAGGTCGGCCCCACCCCGCTCTCCGACGTGCGCGTGCCCCACGGCACCTGGCTGGTCGAGCTGACCCCCGCGAGCGGCCCGACCCTGCGGATCCCGGTCCACGTCGAGCGCCTCCGCCGCGCCGACGTCACCCCACCCGGCGAGACCATCCCCGAGCGCGTCGTGCTGCCCACGGACCTGTCCGCCGACGAGGCCTGGGTCGCGGCCGGCTGGGCCAGCATCGGCGGAGATCCCCTGGCCACCGGGGCCGGCCCTCGGCGCAGGGTGTGGGTCGACGCCTTCATCATGCAGCGCGACCCGGTCACCCACGCCGACTACCTGCGCTTCCTCGCCGATCTCACCGCCCGCGACGGACTCGATGCCGCCCTGCGCCACGCGCCACGGGTCGCCGGACTGCCCGCCCGCGGGACCGACGGCCTGCGCTACGCCCTGTGCGACGGCCACCTCGCGCTCGGCCCCGACCTCGATCCCGACGGGCCGGTCTCGCTCGTCGACTGGACCAGCGCGAGTGCGTACGCCGCGTGGCTGTCCGCCCGCACCGGCCTCGCCTGGCGCCTGCCCGCCGAGCTCGAGTGGGAGAAGGCCGCCCGCGGGGTCGACGGCCGGTTCTTCCCCTGGGGAGATGCCTTCGATCCTGCCTTCTGCCGCGTCCGCGCTGTGCACCGCACCGCCCGTGCGCCGGACCCGGTCCACGCCTGGCCCAGCGACGAGAGCGTGTACGGCGTGCGCGGTCTCGCCGGCAACGCCCGCGACTGGTGCCTCGACGCCTACTGCGCCGACGGTCCCGCCATCCACGGTGATCGCGCGGTCCTGGCCGAGGAAGGTCCCGCCGATGCCCGCGCGGTCCGCGGCGGCAGCTGGTCCCGGGACGCCCGGTCGGCGCGCGCGGCGGCCCGCGACTGGGAGCCCCCCGCTGAGCGCTCTTCAGACCTTGGTTTTCGACTGGTCCGCCCGGTGGTGCCGAGCCGGGGGTAGCCTCTGCCGGTGAGCTCCACCTCCCCGCCGCTCCACGTCTGGCCCGTGCTCGCCGTCGCCGTCGCCGCGATCAGCGCCGCCGCGGTCCTCGTCGGCGCCATGGACGGCGTGCACCCCGTGTCCATCGCCTTGTGGCGCACCACCCTGGTCGGCCTGCTGCTCGCCCCGTGGGTGCGCCCGCCCGGCCGCACCGACCTCGTGCGCATCGCCCTCGCCGGCGCCTGCCTCGCCGCCCACTTCGCCACCTGGTTCGCCAGCCTGCAGCTCACGACCGTGCTGCGCTCGACCGTGCTCGTGTGCCTCGGACCCGTCTGGACCGGCCTCGCCGAGTGGGTCCTGGAGGGCCGCGCCCCGTCGGTACGCTGGTGGCTCGGGGTCGGACTGGCCGTGCCCGCCGCCGCCCTCCTGGGCGCCGATCCCGCCCCTGGCGGCTCCCTGCTCGGCGACGGCCTGGCCCTGCTCGGCGGGCTGCTGGGCGCCATCTACTTCCTGCTCGGTCGCTCGGTGCGCGCCCGGGTCGGCATCGGCACCTACGGCAGCCTGGTCTGCGTCGCCGCCGCCCTGTGCCTCCTGCCGACCGCCCTCGTCGTCGGCGCGCCCCTGTGGGGCTTCGACTGGCCCGTGTGGCTCGGCATCGCCGCCCTCGCCCTCGGCCCCCAGATGCTCGGCCACAACGGCTTCAACTACGCCCTGCGCTACCTCCCCGCCTCCATCGTCACCACCGCCACCCTCCTCGAACCCGCCGGCGCCGCCATCCTGGCCTGGATCTTCCTCGCCCAGGTGCCGACACCGCTGACGGTGATCGCGGGAATCCTGGCGTTGGCGGGGGTGATGCTGGCGGCGTGGCCGAGGAGGAAGGCGGCGTAGAGGTCGGGCTCCGAGTTGCGAGTTTCGGGGTCTGGCGGGAAGTCGCGTTGCTTCCATCGAGGGAGTGGCGGGGCGGTCTCTGGTCGCTGGTCTCTGGGGCCCTCTGCGGACGGGGGGCCAAGGCATCAAATCCGTGACTGCGGGCGCCGTGACTCGTTCCGGACCCTCCACTGCGCGGTCGCAGCTCCAGAGCCCCCGGCGGGTCAGAGAGCCTGTTGCAGAGCGGTGCCGGCGCTGGTCAGCCGCCCCCGCTCGCACCAGGCCCCAGAGACCAGTGACCAGAGACCGCCCCGCCACTCCCTTGCCCGCAGCCACGCGACCCCCGGGCGCGACGAAAATCGCCCCGCCCCTCCCCCGCCCCACAC
>CALATR010000240.1 GCA_937891875.1 uncultured Pseudomonadota bacterium
CCCTGCACGTAGGGGTCGAAGAGGCGGGCCTGCAGGACGGCGGGGATCCCCACGCCGTCGTCGGTCACCTCGAAGCGCAGCACGTCGTCGCGGTCGGCGAGACCCACGCGGACGGTCACCTCGCCGGCGGCGAACTTGAGCGCGTTGCCGACCAGGTTGTAGAGCACCTGGGAGAGCCGCCGGCCGTCGCCGTTGACGACGTCGGGCACGAACTCGTCGATGTCGAAGCCCAGGCGCTTGTCGACGGCTCTGCCCCGCAGGTTGCGCACCACGTCCGACACCATGCGTCGGGGCGAGAAGGGCGCCTTGTCCATCTGGACCTGCCCGACCTCGAGCTTGCCGAGATCGAGGATGTCGTCGACGATCGACAGGGTGAGCCCCGCCGATCGGGTGATGACGTCGACCAGCTCGATGTTGTCGGGCACCGTCAGCTGGCCGCGGAGCAGCTCCGCGGAGCCGAGCACGCCCTGCAGCGGGGTGCGGAGCTCGTGGCTCATCTGGGCGAGGAAGATCTGGCGGCCGTCCGCCTGGGCGACCGCGTCGTCGCGGGCGGCGGCGAGGGCGTCGACCGTCTGGCGCAGGGCGGCATTGACCGCGGACAGCTCGCCACTGTTGGCCAGCTCGCGGGACACCCCGGCGCGCATCACCCCGAGCACGGCCTGGGCCTCGCGGCGACTGGTGCGCTCGGGATCGGTCAGCCGGCGCACCATGCGCGCCAGCTCGGCCACGTCCCCGTGCTGTTCAGCGATCTCGGCCCGCAGGCGCAGGATCCGCCGCAGCACCGCGTCACCGGCAGCCATGTCGGCGAGCGCCTCCGCGAGCTCGAGCCGGGTCAGAGCGGCCTCGAGGTCGCCGAGCTCGCGCAGGGCCCGGACCTCCACCTCGACGCAGGAGGCGAGCTCCTCCGAGTCCTCGAACGGAGAGAGCGCCTCGAATGCCGACCTTGCTTCATCACGAGCCGCCTCGAACGCCCCCTCACGCCACAGCGCCCAGGCCCTCGCCCGCCGCACCATCGCGCAGAGTCGCTGCCGGGGTCGGCCCTCCAGGCGATCGAGCTGCGCCTCGGCGATGCGCAGGAACTCCAGGCCCGCATCGGAGCTGCCCTGCTCCAGGTGCACCACCGCGGCGAGCGCCGCGACCTGTCCCAGCGGACCCCGGGGTGCGATCTCGCTGGCGTCGGCGACGGCCTGCTCGATGAGGTCGATCGCCGCGGCCGGATCCCCCAGCAGGTACAGCGTCGCGCCCAGGTTGGCGCGGGCCTGAGCGCGGTGGCCGGCCTCGACATCGCCTTCCAGGGCACGATCGACCACCGCCAGCAGGGGTCCCAGGGCCTGGAGCGGCCGCCCGGCGGCGAGCTGGCGCTGGGCGCGGAAGTTCAGCAGGGCGGCCCAGCGCTTGGGGTCCGCGTCGACGGAGGAGGACACCAGACCGCGGTCGATCCAGGCGTCGCAGCCGGGGCCGTCGTCCTCGCGCAGGCACAGCATGGCCAGCCCCAGGCACGAGGCCATGGCCACCCGCGCATCGCCTGCCCGCTCGGCGCGGACCGCCTGCTCTTCGAGGGCCTCGCGCACCGAGCTGTCTCCGCGCCAGGCGCGGTCAGCGAGCGTGATGGGGTCGGCGGGAGCGGGAGACACGGTTGGGAATCGGCCATCGCGTCCCGGTACTGGAGGGGATTCGAGCCCCTTGCGCCGCCGCACGGCGAGAGCGGACGGGGTAGGTCCGCCCTTCGAGAACGGAGCACCTGTGAGCGAGACGCCCACCGACCCCGTGGCCATCCTCGAGTCCTGGACCGAGAAGGACCTGTCCAAGGCCGCGCTCGACCCGCTGTACGAGCGCGATGACGTCGTGCTGCGCGCGCTCGGGATCATGGCGTCGGGGCGCAGCCTCATGGTGATCGGGCCGCCGGGCACCGGCAAGACCGCGCTGGTGCACGAGCTGGTGCGCCGGGCCGCCGAGGTCGACGCCGTGCCCGCCCTGCGCGGTCGCCGGGTGGTGCAGATCTCCCTGCGCGCCATCCTCACGACGCTCAAGAAGCCCGCCGAGGACTTCGGACCGGCCTTCAGCCAGCTGCTGCAGGCGATGTTCTCGATGCGCGCCGAGATCGTGCCGTTCATCCGCGACGCCGCCCTCGCCTACCGCCTCGACCTCGAGTCCCAGCTGCTCGCGCTCGCCGAGGGCATGGACGGACCGGTGATCCTGGAGGGCGAAGAGAACGCGATGAAGGCGCTGCTCGAGTACGAGCCCGCCATCGCCCAGGCCTACCTGCCGCTGGTGGTGGACGAGCCCTCTCTCGCCGTCGTGGAGCGGATCGTCGCCCGCTGGTCCGAGGATCAGGACACCCGCATCGAGCCCGAGGCCCAGCGCATGGCGGTCGAGCTGTGCCACCGCTTCCTGGCCCGCGACCGCTTCCCGCGAAAGGCGCTGCAGCTGCTCGACCAGGCCGCCCACACCCGCCCCGTCGATCACGTCGAGCAGGGCGAGGTCCTGGACCACTTCTGCCGGGTGCATCAGGTGCCGCGCCACCTGGTCGATCCCGACATGCCGCTCGACTTGTCGGCCACCGAGCGGCACTTCCGCGATCGCCTCCTCGGTCAGAACGACGCGGTGGCCGCGGTCATCCAGATGATAGCACTCGTGAAGTCAGGGCTGTCGGACGTGCGCCGACCGTTCGGCGTCTTCCTCTTCGTCGGCCCCACCGGCGTCGGCAAGACCCACCTGGCACAGCTGCTGGCGGACTACCTCTTCGGCAGCCCCGATCGGCTGATCCGCCTGAACATGGCGGACTTCCAGTCGCCACAGGACGCGCTGTCCCTGTTCGGCAACCCCGAGCACCACCGCCTGTCGGTCCGCCGCGGCATCATCACCGCTCGCCTGGCCGGCCACCCCTTCGCGGTCCTGCTCTTCGACGAGCTCGAGAAGGCCCACCAGAGCGTCATCGACCGCTTCCTCCAGCTCATGGACGAGGGCGCCTTCATCAATGGCGCCGGCGAGCTGGTGAGCTGCCGCTCGACCATCCTCATCGCGACGTCCAACGCCGGCGCCCAGGTCTACGGGGGCCGCATGGTCGGCTTCTCCGGCAAGGACGAGCCCGGCGAGATGGACCGCCGGGTCGACCAGGCGCTGGAGAGCTCCTTCCGCCGCGAGTTCCTCAACCGCTTCGACCAGGTCGTGCACTTCCGGCCGCTCACGCGCACGCACATCCGCGACATCGCCCGCCGCGAGCTTCGCCTGCTCCGCGAGCGCCCCGGGCTCGCCCGCCGCGACCTGCACCTCGAGGTCGACGAGCCCGTCCTGGACTGGCTCACCGCCCACGGCTACGACCCCCGCCACGGCGCGCGCTTCCTGCGCCGCGTGGTCGAGCGCCACGTCGCCACCGCGGTCGCCCGGGCGCTGGTCCGCGACAACCCCTCCGCCGGCCAGACCGTGCGCCTCACCGTCCGCCACGGCGCCATCCAGGCCCTGCCGGTCGACCTGCCCCCGCCGAGCCTCTCCGACACCCGCCTCGACGACACAGTGGAGGCCGACGGCGACTGGCTCTCCCGCGCCCGGGCCGTGCTCTCCCAGGCCGAGCCGCTGCGCCAGGAGCTCGCCGAGGCCCGCGCCCAGCGCAGTGCCTTGCTGGAGCGGATCAACGACGAGAACTTCTGGAAGTCCAACGACCGGGTGGACGTGCTGGCCCGCTTCCGCGCCCTGGACGTGCAGGTCGAGGGCGACCAGCGCGACGCCGCCGCCATCGAGCGCCTGGAGGAGCGGGTCGAGGCGGGCACCCTGGTCTCCGGCTCGGTCCGCGCCGCCGAGTCCGCGCTGTTGACCTGGCAAGAGCGCCGCGCCCTGGACTCCGCCGATCGGGTCTGGCTCGTGCTCTCCCGCGGTGAAGCCCTCGACTCCGAGGCCGATCCCTTCCTGGCCGACCTGCTGCAGATCCTCGAGATGTGGTGCCGCCGCTGCGGACTCGACGCCGAGCGTGCCGCCGTGCACCGGGTCGGCGGCCAGCTCCAGCGCGTGGTGCTCGACGTGCACGGCCCCGCCGCCGAGGCCATGCTGGGCGCCGAGGTGGGACTGCACCGCCTGCACCGCACCGACGGGCCCGACCGCCGGGTCGCGGTCGCCGTGGTGCCGGTCGGAGGCGCCGACACGGGCGAGGTCTTCGTCGAGCCATGCAAGCGCCGCCTCGGCCCGTTCGACATCCCCCTGCACGCCCGCGCCCAGGCCGAACAGCCCGGTCAGACGCTGACCCTGGAGGGCCCGGTCGCCGAGATCGTCGAGCAGGCCACCGCCGACCTCATCGACGCCTGGGACTCCCTGCACCCGACCGAGATCGTGAGGATCTACGCCGCCGATGGCGTAGGCGCCCGCGACCCGCGTACCGGGGCGAGCGTGAAGCGGTTCAAGGACCTGCGCCGCGGCCGCCTCGACGCGTTCCGCGACGCGTGGCAGGGGGCGTAGCTCAGCCGTCCTCGTCGACGAGGCAGGCTGCGGCGAAGATCGCGGCGCACTCGCCGGGGATGCCCTCGCTGCACAGGGCGTCGTCGCTGGCGGCGGCGACGGCGTCCATGCAGAAGCGGTAGTCGCCGACGGTGGCGGTGCACTCGGCAGTGACGTCGCCGACCATGGCGGCACAGTCGTCGTTGAAGTCGAGCGTCAGCGTCACGTCCCCCTCGCCGCAGGTGACCGAGCGGACGTCGTACTCGGCGCACATCTCGTCGGCCTGGGACTCGGAGAGCTCGGCGACGGGCTTCTTGTCGGACAGGCCGCACGCGGCGAGGAGCAGGGGCAGCAGGACCAGGGCGCGCATCGAGCCTCCAGGTCCGCAGGGTGCCACAAGCGGGTCGGAGCGTCAGGGTGCGGGCACGTCGAGGGTGTCCAGGGCGGCAGCCTCGGCGGGGGTGACCCGGTACGCGGCGCGGACCAGGGCCTCGGCGCGGGCGTGCAGGTCGGGATCGTCGGGCGAGCGGGCCAGGGCATCGTGCAGGTCGCGGGCGCCCGCGGGAGGGTCCGGCAGCGGGAACGGGTGGAGGTAGCTGCCCAGGAAATGCAGGAAGCGACCCCCTTTTCGCGTGCCTCCGAAGAGCGCCTCGTAGATCACGTGGAACAGCGCGCTGTTCAGCACGAGGACCAGCCAGGGGAGCAGGTCGGGGTCGGCGTCCTCGCGGAGGCGGATCAGGGGGAAGGTGTCCTTGAGCACGAGCCCGGTGGTGTCGAGGGCGGCCCGGCAGCGGCGGGCGTTCTGGGCGAACACCACCTTGGGTGCGTCGAACAGCGCGCGGGGGGGCAGGCCGTTGCGGTCGGCGCGGGCGCGCTCCTCGTCGTGGTCGATCCAGGCGCCGGCCCAGGTGATCGCGTACGGCGCGAGCTCGCGGTTGCCGGAGAAGCGGCCTCCGCCCAGGAAGCGGCGGGCGTGGGGGGAGTCGGGGCGGTCGGCGGAGACGTACTGCTCGCGCAGGCCCGCGCGGTGGAAGGACACCGTCCAGCGCACCTCCAGGCGGGTCTGCAGCGCGGGCAACGACGCGTCGGTGAGCACACGGGAGACGAGTCCGTGCAGGACCGGATCGTGAGGCAGCACGGGCATCAGGTGACCGAGGCGGTCGGCGATGATCGCCGCGGGCAGCTCGGCGGGGGTGTCATCGTGCACGACCCGGTAGACGGGGGCCGCGCCACGCTCGAGGCCGAGCACGACGGGGTACACCGCAGCCTCGCGACCAAACACGTCCTGGTCGGACAGATCGCAAACGGTGACCCGACCCAGGGAGAGCAGCAGCCGGCGCAGGGGCGCGTTCGAGCGGGTGACGAGCACCCGGTTGGGCACGACCAGGGCCAGCTCGCCGCCCTCGGTCAGCCAGCGTGCGCCCAGCTCGACGAAGGCGCTGTAGAGGTCGAACCCGCCGTGTGCCGCCACGGGGCAGCGGTCCCGCACCCGGGCCTTCAAGGCGGTCGGCATACGCTTCGCTTCCAGGTAGGGCGGGTTGCCCACCACCACCGAGACCGGGCGTTCAGGCCCCATTTCCAGCGCATCCCCCACCCGCAGCCGCGGTCCGTCCGGCTGATCGGGACCAGCCACACCCAGCGCGTCGCACACCCCCTGCAGCCGCGTCCGCGCCGCAGAGACCGCGTCCGGATCCAGATCCCACCCGGCGATGTCCCCGACCGAGCGGCCCTCTCGCACGGCCCGCCGGACCGCCGCCTCCAGGAACACCCCATCGCCGCACGCGGGGTCGAGCAGCCCGCCGTCCGACCAGGTCAGTCCTGCGACGATCGCGTCGGCGAGCGAGAGCGGGGTGTAGACCTGCCCGTTCAGTCTCGCGACGTCGAGCCCGGCGCTGGCGAGGTTGTCGCGGCCTTGGGTGAGGAGCGGCATGCGGCCCTGTACCACCCTCGCGCACACCGTCTGCAGATGATTTCTTGACGGTCACGGTGATCGAGGCTTGGATGCCCACATACGGGAGGTCCCATGAACCGTGCGCTCTTGGTGGCGTGCCTGTCCCTCTTCGCCGCCCCAGCGCTAGCCGGACCGGTGGACACCGACGGGGACGGAATTCCAGACATCATGGACTGCGGTCCGGAAGACGCGTCCATCTACCCGCTGGCCATCGAGATCCCGTACGACGGCATCGATCAGGACTGCAACGGGTTCGACCTGTGCGATGTCGACAAGGACAGCTTCGAGGCCCCCGAGTGCGGCGGCACCGACTGCGACGACAACGACGACGACGTCCGCCCCAACGCGGTCGACATCCCCGAAGACGGGATCGACCAGGACTGCGACGGCGCGGACGCCGAGATCGCCTGCGACCTCGACGCGGACGGCATCTTCGCCGCCCACTGCGGCGGCGACGACTGCAACGACCTCGACGCGACGGTGCACCCGGGCGCGGTCGAGATCGACGCGGACGGCATCGACCAGGACTGCGACGGCGTCGACGACTGCGTGCCGGTCCAGTGGGCCCAGGGCGGCTGGTGCAGCTCGGGCCCGGTGGCGCCCTTCTGGCTGGCTCTCGGCGCCCTCGCGCTGATCCGCCGCCGGAGGCGCTGATGCTCGCCCTCACCCTCGCCCTGCTGGCGGGCGCGCAGGACAGCAACGACGGCTTCGACGCCCACGGGCGCATCGTCGCCGCCAGCGACATCGACCTGCGCGACCCGATCATCGCCTGGCGACCGGAGAAGCAGCAGGCGAAGAGCATCGCCCTGCAGGCGCTCTTCGAGTACGCCGACGAGCCCATGGTCGTCTACACCCTCGACCAGGACGTGCTCGACCGCGACGTGCGCCTGGACGACGTCTTCGGCGTCAACCTCATGGGCCACGTCGCCCCCCACGAGCGCGTCGCCGTCACCCTCACCATGCCGGTCTGGCTCACCTCCCGCGGCCAGGACGGTGCCCAGGGGGTCGGCTTCGGAGACCTCCGCCTGGCCGTGCCCGTCGGTCTCGCCATGCCCGACGCGTACAGCGGCGGCTTCGGGCTGTCGGTCATGCCCTTCGTCGACCTGCCCAGCGGCACCCGCACCGCCTACCTGGGCAACAACGGCGCCAGCTTCGGCGGCCTCGCCATGGCCGGAATCTCCGGAAAGACCTGGGAGATCGACGGCAACCTCGGCTACCGCAGCACGCCGGACGTGCAGTACGACGACACCACCGCCCTGACCTGGAACAACGTCCGCGGCGGCGGCCAGCTCCTCACCGCACTGGCCGCGTCGGTGCACCTGAACCGCCAGCACGCCCTGCGCCTCGAGGGCTACCACCGCGCCGCCCTCGTCGACACCGAGGTCACGAACAGCCAGTCCCCCGCGGAAGCGCTGCTCTCGGTGCGAGGCCGCTACAAGAAGGGGCTCTCCTGGACCGCGGGCGCCGGCACCGGCCTCAACGCCGCCGCCGGCGCCTCCCGCTTCCGCCTGTTCGCCGGCGTGGGCTACGTCATCGGAAAGCCGCCTCCCGAGCCGCTGATCGCCTGGCTGCAGGTCGAGGTCGTCGATCCCGACGGCACGCCGATCTCCGGCGCGGTGGTCGAGGCCGATCTGGACGAGGGCGAGACCGGCTCCAACGGCCTCGTCGGCTTCGACGACCTGAAGATCGGCGAGACCATGCGCATCGTCGCCGACGCGCCGAACTACAGCCGCAACTCTGGCTCCATCGACATCGTGCAGGGCGAGAACCGCGCCCGGCTGGTGCTCCAGCCGAGCCAGGGCGTGCTGAAGGTCGTGGTCGTCGACGACCAGGGCACGCCCATCGACGCCCGGGTCGTGCTGGGCGGCCCGGACCCCGGCGACAAGGGCAGCCTGGGCGAGGACGGCACCGAGAGCTGGCGGGTCGCGCCGGGCAGCTGGACCGTGGTCGCGACCGCCCCCGACCTGCCGGTGGTCAAGGGCGCAGCGACCGTGCCAGCCGGCGGCCAGGGCCTCGTCGAGCTGGTCATGAAGCGGCCCCAGGTCGAGATCACGACCAACGAGATCGTCACCCTCGACAACGTCAACTTCGTCTTCGACACCGCGACCCTGGTCGAGTCGTCGGAGCCCATCCTGGCCGAGGTCGCCCGGGTGCTGGCCGCCAACCCCGACATCCTCAAGGTCGAGGTCGCCGGCCACACCGACCTGCGCGGCACCGCCGAGTACAACCTCGACCTGTCCAAGCGGCGCGTCGAGACCGTCAAGAACTACCTCATCAGCCGCGGTATCGACCCGAGCCGCCTGGTCACCAAGGGCTTCGGCGAGTCCAAGCCGCTGACCCTCGGGGAGACCGAGGCCGACCACGCCAAGAACCGGCGCGTCCAGTTCGTCATCCTGGAGCGCGCCAGCGCCGAGGGGGAGGGAGAATGAGCTTCCGTACTGCCATCTCTGCGTTCGTCCTCGCCGCGCTGGGCCTGTCCGGCTGCGAGGTCGAGCCTCCCCAGGCCTGCGTCGAGCCCGAGGCCGCCTGGGTCGACCAGGACGTCGACGGCTACATCCGCAAGGACGACTGCCGCGACCGCAACGAGCTGGTCCACCCGGCCGCCTTCGACGCGTGCGACGGCATCGACAACGACTGCGACGGCGAGGTCGACGAGGGCTACCCGGACGTGGACGGCGACGGCGAGGCCGACTGCCGGACCTCCGACACCTGCGACGGGCTCGACAACGACGGCGACGGGCTGATCGACGAGGGCTACGACGACTTCGACGGCGACGGCATCGCCGACTGCCTCGACGACCAGTGCGACACGACGCCCCTGGGCGTCACCGAGATCGAGGTCGACGAGGACTGCTCCAAGCCGGTCGTCATCGTGAAGGACCCCTACGACCTGAAGATCGAGTGGCAGGTGTCGCTCGCGAGCTCGGGCGACCGGGGCGTCATCATCATGCCCGCCATCGCCAACCTCTCCGACGACAACGGCGACGGGCGCATCGACACCAGCGACACGCCAGACATCGCGTTCATCGGCTGGTCCTTCGGCGTGGTCGAGGCCTGGAGCGGCGACGGCTCGAAGCAGCTGTGGAGCTGGTCGGGCGCCGACGGCAACAGCAGCCTCATGATCGCCGACGTGGACAACGACAACGAGCCCGAGGTCATCGTCCTCACCCCGGGAGACCAGGTGGTGGCGCTGGACCACAACGGCAAGGTCGAGTGGACCAGCTCGCGGCTGAGCGCACCGTCGCTGCACTCGACGCCGATCGCCGCTGATCTCGAGGGCGACGGCGACGTCGAGATCATCTTCGACACGACCATCCTCAACGGCAGCGACGGCTCCATCCAGGCGACCCTGTCCGACCCAGGCGTCTCCTGGCGGACGCCGGTCGCCGCTGATCTCGACGCAGACGGTATCCAGGAGGTCATGCTGGGCCTGAACGTCTACAGCCCCACCGGCTCCGTGCTGTGGTCGGTGTCGACCGTGGGCACCGGCGACTCGGCCTTCCAGGCGGTGGCCGACATCGACGGCGACGCCGGTGGCGAGAGCTTCTTCGTGCACGGGCAGGAGGCCTACGTCATGGACGACGACGGCAGCCTGATCACCAGCTTCAGCCTGCCAGGCGCCAACTCCCGCCGCCCAGGACCCCCTTCGATCGCCGACTTCGACGGAGACGGCGACGTCGAGATCGTCATTCCCGCGAACACCCAGATCCACATGTTCGAGACCAACGGCACCCGGGTCTGGTCCCAGACCATGCAGGACAACTCCGGGATCGCGGGCGCCAGCGGCTACGACATCGACGGCGACGGCGTCTACGAGGTCATGTTCGCCGACGAGACCCACTTCCGCATCTACGACGGCGCGGCCGGCACCATCCACTACGAGTCCGGCGCCCACACCTCGGGCACCGTCTTCGAGTACCCGACCATCGCCGACGTCGATGCCGACGGCAGCACCGAGGTGGTCATCGCCTCGAACACCTTCGGCGCCGGCGGCTGGGCCGGCATCACCGTCTTCGGCCACGCCGGCAGCGGCTGGGCCGAGTCGGGCCCCACCTGGCCGGTGCACGACTTCTGCGTGACCAACATCAACCCCGACGGCACGGTGCCGGTCTCGCCGCCGACCCCCTGGTCGGTGCACAACGTCTTCCGCGCCCGTCCGGTCGTCGACGACGTCAGCCTGGACCTCGGCGTCGAGATCGTCGACGCCTGCGCCAGCTCCTGCATGGCGGGCATCGGCATCCTCGCGGTCGAGGTCCAGGTGTGGAACGCGGGCGGCCTGCCCGCGTCGGGCACCATCCCGGTCAGCCTGTGGGCCGACAACGCCGGCGTGCTCACCCTCATCGAGACCCAGGACCTCGACGGCGTCGACGGCGGCAGCACCGCCCCCACGATGCACTTCGACGTCCCCATCGAGGACGTCGGCACCGACGGGCTCGTCGTCCGGGTCGACGACCGCGGCGACGACCCGCTGGAGATCTCGTCGAAGTACACCGAGTGCTTCGAGGACAACAACGTCGACACCTTCCCGTACGACGTCTGCGGACCGTAGGACGGACAAGCCGGCCCGCGCTACGGGCGTGGCATGACACGCATCACCGTGGCCTCCGCCGAGGAGGCCGATCTGGACAGCATCGCGTGGGCGCTCGGCGACGCCCGTGACCGCACCGGGGCCTGGCTGCGCTGGCGACTCCGACCGCCCGCCGGGCCAGGCGTCATCGTGCGCTCCGGGGACGGGCTGGTCCTGCTGACGCCCCTCGTGCTGGCCGACGGGACCGAGGCCTGGCAGCAGATCGACGCGGTGGGGGAGGTCGACGCCCTGCAGCAGGCGGTGACCGACGTCGCCGACACCCGGCCCCTGCTCGCGTTCGGCGCGCGCCCGGGTGGCTCGGGCTGGCGCCACCTCGACACGCTCCCGTCCTGGGCCACCGGTCCCGACCCCTTCGAGCCGCTCCAGCCCCGGGTGATCGAGCCGGACGAACGCCACGATGCGCTCGCCGGCCGGGTGACCACCGGGCAGCGGGCCCAGGTCGAGACGTGGTCGGGCCGCCCGGCCGGTGACGCGGGCGACGCGGGCCTCCCCCTGGTCCCGGCGCGCGGGGCCGCCTGGCTGCGCTGGCGCCTGGCCGAGTCCGACGACATCCAGCTGATGGAGGTCGCCGACGGCCCCGAGGTCGGACCCCACGCCCACTGCCGCGGCTGGGTCATGATCCGTGAGGGCGAGTCCCACGGACAGCGCGTGCTGCGCGTGCTCGACCTGCAGGCGTCCGACCGCGACGCCCACTACGCCCTGCTCAAGGCCGCCCGCAAGCTCTCCTGGGAGCGCGGCGGCATCCCGGTCGTGCTCCACGGCGAGCGCATGTCCCGCCGCTACGCCTTCACCGCCGGCTTCCTCCCCGCCAGCAAGCCGTTGGTGCAGAGCGCCCTCTCCGTCTGGGCACGAGGGCCGACGCCGGAGGGCCGCTGGCGCGCGTGGGCGGCGGACCGCTGAGCCTCAGGCGAGCCCCGCACCCTCGAGCCGACCGAGGAGCCAGGGACCCAGATCCTCCAGGAGGAACGCCAGGTCCCGGCCGTCGACATCCGGGCTGACCGCCGCGTCCACCGCCCGGGCCATGGCGTCGGCACGCCCGGGCACGTGGCGGGCGAACGCCAGG
>CALATR010000241.1 GCA_937891875.1 uncultured Pseudomonadota bacterium
CGGCCCGCGCCCGCGGGTGGCGCGGCTCGCCCGCTCCCTGCCCGATCGGGTCGTGCTCGGCGGGTTCGCCGCCCTCGACCCCGAGGTGGGACGCAACCTGTCCTCGGCCGGCGCCCCCCTGGGTCCTGACGACCTCGATCGCATGACCTGGCCCGTGCGCGCCGACGGCAACGAGCACCCCTCCCTGGCGCCCTTCACCGTGCCCGACGCGTCCGGTCCCGCCCTGCAGCGCCGCCTGCGTCCGGTGGTCGATCAGCTCGTCAACCTGCTCGTCGACCTCACGAAGGTCCTGCACATGCTCCCGGTGGGCGCGTTGGCGCCACTGACCTTCTGGCTGTGGGTCCTGACCAACCTCGCCCGGCCCTACCTGCGGCAGCGGGCGCGCGAGGCCGCAGATCGCCTGGTCCTCGCCGTGGAGGGTCGCGGTGGCACCTCCCTTGCCCGACAGACCAAGGAGCTCGGCGTCTCGCCCGACATTCTGGTTGCGGAGGTCGAACCCGGCTTCTGGTACGAGGTGGATCCCCGGACGCCCTACGATGCGGACCTGCGCAGCGAGCCCCCCGCCCGCTTCCGCTGGGAGGCGATCGCCCAGTGGGAGCTGCCCGCCGAGTCCGAGGATGCGCTGAAGGTGCGCCCGGTGCACGGGGTGAAGGTCCACCGCGTGCTCGACATCGGGGTGGGCCACGTCTACCGCCACCTGAGCTGGGACGAGAGCAACGGCGGCGAGTTCGACTCGATGGCCGGGCAGGGAACGGTGTACTACACGACCCTGCTCGGACCGGCGGAGGACGGCGGCGGCTTCGTCGACGGCACGACCAACTTCTACGTCATGGTCGAGCTGGAGATCGCCGAGGGCGCGACCGCCGACCGGCTGGCCACCCTGGACCAGAAGCGGCGTACCCCGCCGGGCATGGGGCTCGGCGACGTGCTGGCCCTGGTCGCGGACGAGGGGGCGGAGGATGCCATCGACGTCCGGGCCCGCCGCCTCGACCAGGCGCAGCTGCTGTCCGACATCGTGCAGACCCAGTCCGCACCGACCGCCTCGTTCCGCCGCACCTTCGCCATCTTGTGGCTCGACGAGCAGACCTACGCGACGGACCGGTTCCACGTGCTGCACCCGACCGATGCCTACTGGCGCATCGGGAAGAACTGGTCGCTGGTCGGACAGGCGGACGAGTGGATCCGCAAGGTGCTGGGCGGGCGGGGCGACGGCTTCGAGGAGACCCTGCGCGAGCTGATCACCAAGCACCAGATCCTCGAGGAGCTCTTCCCGGTCGACCTGACGGTGGACTCGAACCTGGAGACGGAGCACTTCTGGTGCCCCTTCGCCAGCGACTGGGACGGCGCGGGCGCCTGCATCGACGGGTCGAGCCGCATGGTCGTGTGCCGCCAGGTCCTGCTGGTCACCGGCCACGCGCCCGGGCAGCCGGACAAGAAGCGACTCTACAGCACCAACGCCAGCTATGGCACGTTCGACCGCAGCTGGCGCTGGCGGGACTGGCCCGCGCCCGCCGCCCCCGGCGAGGGCTGGGCCGACCTGGGAGTCGGGGTCCGCGACGCCTGTCTGCCCAGCACCCTCCGCGCCCGGGACGACGGCACGATCGTCGTGCAGGGTCGACGCGGGGGAGTCGAGGGGACCTGGTACCAGCGCGTGCTCGCGGCGGACGGGGTCGAGGCGCCGTCGGGTCACGCCCTGATCGCCGAGGCGCGCGCCGGCCGGGGCGGACGCATCCCGGCCTTCGGGTTCGAGCATCCGTGGTCGTTCCTGCCGCGGGAGTCCGCCGGCCGCCCGACCTGGGACGACTTCGACCAGCACTTCGACTTCGGCGCGCCCACCACGGTCGACCCCCGCTCCCAGTTCTACCCGGTGCCCAGCATCGGCCGGTCCACCATCGAGCTGGGTGCCATGCTCGACGCCCTGCGCGGCGACGGGATCGTCGGAGAGGACGTCCGCGACGCGCTGTTCTGGCCCGCACCCCTCGATATCGCCGGGCCTCGTGCACGCCGGTCCCCGTACAACGCACACATCCGGTTCAACGTTCGCTTTCGCGGCCACTGGGGCGCGATCGCCACCTTCACCGATCGCCGCGAGGACGAGCTGCCGGCACTCACGACCCGCATGCCCGCCCTCGGCCGACCAGGGCCAGCCCCCGGACGGCTGCGCCTCGAGCACGACTCCGGCTGGACCGACCTCACCCTCGGCCGACGCATCCGCCGCTGGTGCAAGCCCGTGGTCCAGCTCGCCGATCTGACCGTCGACGAGCGCAACGGCGCGCTCCAGGTCCGCTTCTACTCCCGCATGGCTGGCCTGCGCCGCCGCACCCGCAACCTGCGCTGGTGGGAGGACAGCTTCGGAGACCCGGCCTTCGCCTGGCGCGACCTGTGCCCGGCCAACCAGCCGATCAGCGACCTTGATCCTGCTCTTCGCGCAGACATCGAGGCCACCCTGCGCGCGGCGAGCGGCGCCCCCCGCGCCGGCTGGAGCGACGGGGTCTTCCCAACCGCGCCGCCCGACGACCTGCCAGACTTCTTCATCTGGCGCCTGCGCGTCGGCCTGCTCGGCGATCCCGCCTCCTGGGTCGACCTCCCCGTCGGCGAGCTGACCGACCACCAGGGCGTCCGGTTCCACGCCACCCGCCACGGCCACTTCCTCTACGCGCTCCAGCGGGTCGATCCCGTCGCCGCGGCCACCCTCGCCCGGCACCTGCGCGACGATCCCACCCGGGTCCGGGTGGTGTTCGAGGACGTGGCCGGCAACGTCGCGACCGCCGAGCGCACCCGCAAGACCCTGGCCTGACTACTCGGGCGCCCCGCAGTCGATCCAGGCCGCCAGGGCGTCCAGATCGGCCTCGGTCGGGCCGCCCGCGGGGGGCATGTCGACCTGCTCGAGGGTCCGCAGCTGAATGCGGGCGAGCCAGGTCTGCACGTCGGTGTAGGTGTCGAAGTTCGTGCCGTCGGGCGCGCCCTGGCGCTGGTCCGTCGCCAGCGCGCTGCCGTGGCAGGAGGAGCACCAGGTGCGCACGAAGGGCTCGCCGACCGTGGACCAGGTGTAGGGCGCACAGGCCTCGTCGATCACGTCGGTGTCGACCACGTCCGTGTCGGGGTCGGTGTCGGTGTCGTCCGGACCGCAGGCAGCCAGCAGCACGACCAGCGCAAGGCTACGCATGAAACCCCCGGTACGGCTCGACGCCGGGCAGCCACTCCTCCGAGTCCACCCCCACCAGATCGAGCACGCCAGCTGCGAGGTTGTCGTACCCGGGCACCGTGCCCCCGGCGAAGCGCTCGCCGGACTGCAGGTCGACCGGCACCCCGTCGAGCAGGTCGGTCGTGCCGCCGTACACCCGCCCGCCGGCCACCCCGCCACCCAGGACCAGCGCGCTCGTGACCGGCCAGTGGTCCTTGCCCCCGTCCGCGTTGCGCCGGGGCGTGCGGGTCATCTCGCTGACCACGACCACCACCGTGTCGTCGATGAGGCCCCCCGCGACCAGCTCGGTCATCAGCGCGTCGAGGCCGGTGAAGGTGAGGTCCCACTCGGCGTGCTGGTCGGAGTTGTCCTGGTGGGTGTCGAACTCGGCGCCGGCGCTGATGCTGACCGTGTGGCACAGGCCGCTCGAGAGCAGGCTGCGGACGGTCGGCGCCATGGTCGTCAGGTCCGACTGGCGGCCGATCTGCAGGCTGTCGGCAAAGCCCGCGCCCTCGTCGAGCAGCAGGGCCGCCCGCGACCGGGACTCCACCAGATCGTCGAAACGGGTCATCGAAGCGGCCTGATCGCCGAGTCGAAGGTGCGCCTCCCGCTTCTCGAGGAAGGCGCGCAGGGCCGCGCGATCGGGATCTGCAGGCACGAAGCCCGGGTAGCTCTGGTCGGTCCCGGACGGCCCCCGGATCCGCGTGCTGCGGTCCAGCAGCAGCTCCAGCTGGTTCCGCGCCCCGGTGCGACCGCTGTAGGCGGCCAGCGCCCCGGCATAGCCGACTCCGGAGAGGTCCATGTACGGGATGGGCGTGTCGAGCCCGACCGTCGCCCCGGTGATCGCGGCGAGATCGGCGTGGGCCTCGGTACGGGCCCCGGTCAGCATGCGGATCGAGCAGGGCGTGTGCGCGATCGAGCCGACCCAGACGCCGTTGAGCACCGCCGTGCGGTCCCCCCAGCGACGGAAGAAGGCGCTCACCGCGGGGCGCTTGGTCGGGTTGACCATCACGGGGGTCGCACCGAAGGTCTGGACCGCCTCGCGATCATCCGGGTTGTTCCCGTCTTCGTCCAGATCCGGACCGTCCACCTCCGCCACGCCCTCCTTGGGGTCGAGCGCGTAGGTCACGTCCCAGCCACCGGTCGCGTGGACCAGCACCAGGCGCTTCGCCGAGCCAGCCGCGGCGGCGATGCCGGGCAGGCCGAGGGCGGCGAGGGTGGAGAGGGCGGCGCTGCCGGCCAGGAAGCCCCTTCGGGTCGGGTTCATCTGAGCCTCCTTCAGTACAGCAGCATGCGGGGATCCTGCAGGAGCCCCGTCAGGGTGACCTTCCACGCGTCCACCGCCGGATCGGGGCGTCCCGACCGCAGGGTGAGCGCCGCCTCGAACAGGGCGTACGCCTCGTCGATCTGCACGTCGTCCGCCTCGAGCGCCTCGCCGAAGAGCCGGCGGTGCAGCGCCACAAGCTGGGCCCGGATCATGTCCTCGTCGGTGGTGTCGGGCTCGACCTCGTCCAGCAGGCGCCGCGAGGCGGCCGGGGCGGCGAAGTCGGTGTCGACCACGTGACCGGCGGCCTCCTCGGCCAGGGCCGCCAGGAACAGCGACTTGGTCGGCGTGGTGGTCCAGGTGGGCCTTGTGACCCGGAAGCCGTCGATGCCTCCAGCCATGGCCCGAAAGCCGAACGCATCGTCGTAGACCATGTCCAGGTCGCCGATGCAGTTGTTGCCGGTCTGGCGGCAGCGCTCCCCGTCGATGTTCACGACGTAGCGGAAGCCGGTGAGCGCCTCGATCGACGCGGCCAGCTGGAACGGCCGCGCGGCCAGCAGGCCCGGTCCGTCCTCCGCCTCGGCGTCGAGGAACGAGGGGTCGGTGACGATCGCGCGGACCAGGTCACGCGCGTCGAAGCCGCTGTCCTCGAACCGCGCCTGCAGCGGAGCGATGGTCTGCAGCGGCACCTCGGCGGCCGGGGTCTGGGTGAAGTAGCTGACGAAGCGCCGAACCGTGCACTGGGCGAAGCGCGGGTCGTCGGCGATCTGCTGACCCAGCGTGCCGAGATTGTCGCTTGCAAGCCCAAAGTAGCCCGGCGCCCGCAGCCCCACCCGCTCCCAGGCGGTCTCGCCGCGCGGGTTGTACATGGCGATGGGGTAGCAGGACGCAGCACCCCGTCCCTCGCAGTCGGCGGCGTAGGCGTTCTGCACCTGGAAGGGCGCCAGGCGGTTGCGCACGACGAAGAAGTGGCTCGCCAGCGGATCGAGGCTCTGGTGGCAGGCGACGCACTCGTCCTGGGTGTTCAGCGCGTCCGCGACCACGGCGGGGTCGGACAGATCGACGTCGCCGGTGATGGGCACGTCGCGCTCGAGGAAGTCGGTACACAGGAGTGCGTCGGAGATCGCGTTGGCCCGGGCGCGATGGTAGTTCTGCCCGTTGCTCTCGTGGCGCACCCACAGGCCGTTGGTCGACAGCAGTCCTGCCGCAGGACGCCCATCGGTGAACGTGGCGGGCTGGAACCCGGAGCCCGCCTCACGATCGAGCCCGTCGAACATCTGCTCGCCGATCTCGTCGGCCATGGTCCAGTCGGCGGTGACGATCTCGGTGTAGGGCCGATCCTCCATGACCACCCGCTCCACCAGGGCGAGGGGCTCCTCGATGAAGGAGGTGGAGATCTCGACGTTGCTCCGTCCGGTCAGCGGGCCGAGTGCCGGGAGCGCGCCGGGCTTGCGCACCAGCAGGGCATCGGCGTGCAGGTGTCGGATGGTCTCGCCGAAGGCCGGGTCTTGCAGCCACGCGTCGACAAGCGCGTCCAGCTCGGTGGGATCGGCGTCGATGCGATCGAGCTCGGAGGCGGTGGGGCGAGTCCCGCGCAGGGCCATGGACACCCGGACCGCGCGGGCTCGGGTGGTGTCGACGTCGACGGTCTCGACCAGCGGATCACCGGAGTCGTCCGGCTCGGGTGCCGGACAGCCCAGCAGCAGCACCAGGGGCAGCATTGTCCGCATGGGACCTCCAGGTGCGAGCCAACGCATCCCACCTGGCGACATTGTACGTTGACATGCTGTTGACAACCGCGCGGAGGAGCCCACCCGCCTCGGGGGTCAGCGGAAGATGTGCCCGTACGAGGTGGACACGCCCAGCTCCGACGGCACGACCTTGCCCACCGCGTCCTCGAAGTTGTCCTCGAAGTCCGCGCGCAGCGCCTCGGCAAACGTCTCGTTCTTCAGCGAGTTCAGCCCACGGCCGCCCTCCTGCCACTCGACCACCTCGCTCGACTCGACCGCGACCGTGCCCTGGCAGGCGATCTCTCCGGTCTCGACCTCCACGATGGCGACCGAGCCGATGAAGAGCCCGCCTTCGAAGGCCTCCTCGTCGCCCTCGTCGGGCATGCCCATCTCGGAGCCGAGATCGGGGTGGGGCACGACCACCGCCAGGTAGGTCTCGGGGGCGAAGCTCTCGGCGATGCGCTCGTTGGTGTCGTCCGCCGCGTAGCTGGCGCGCTCGCTCGGGTGCTCCGTGAAGTGCCCGGAGAACGTGTCGTCCGTCATCCAGGCGAACTCGCCGACGTCGGCCTTGTAGGCGGCGGCGTCGTCCTTGGCGAAGCGCTCGAGGAACGGGTGGTAGACGACCCGGAGGCCGGAGAAGGACATGATCGTGTCCGCCCCGTCGAAGGCGGTGTCGATCTTGGCGCGCATGGCCTTGCCGTCACACGCGGTCTTGGTGGAGATGAACGCGTCGTCGACCCCCGCCAGCTTGGTGTGGACCGCGCCGAGCTTGGCCCGCCACGCGTCACCGGCGACCGCACGCTCCTGCTTCTCCGCCTCCATTCGGGCCAGGTCCTCCTCGGACGGCGTGGATCCGAAGGCGAGCACGGTCAGGACGGTGACGGCGCCGGTGGACAGCAGCAGACGACGGGCGAGCGGGGACATGGGACCTCCTGGGGACGTGCATCCTATGTCCGCGCTCCGGCGCGAGTTGCGGCAGGATGTAACGGAACTCCGCCGCGTTCAGCGTCGGGGGCTCACAGGGCGACACCGAGGACCAGACCGACCCGGGGGATGGGTGCGGAGAGGTCCGCCTTGGTCTCCCACGACTGGGAGTACTGACCATTGGACACGATCTCGACCTGGGAGAACTCCCCGTACAGCCGCAGGTCCGACATGGCCGGGTCGAGGCCCAGGTCCAGGCCCAGGTACATGTCCTCACGGATGTCCACCGTGCCGCGCAGGGCGAGCACCAGGTAGGGCTGGACCCGCAGCAGGTGCTCGGCGACCTCGCTCCGCTCGGTGGTGGTCGGCAGGAAGTACACGTCGACGGTCTCGCGCTGCAGATCGATGACCCGAGCGCCCGCGCCCAACACGACGCCGACCCGAACCGGGCCCGGGTTGGCGTGCAGGAAGGCGCTGGCATCCGCGGTGACCAGGCCGAACATCATCTCGGTCTGGTGGTCGTGCCCGACGTCCACGTTGCCGTCGCCGGTCTCGAAGGTCGTCGTCCCCTCCAGGTAGGTGGTCGTCGGCGAGAACCACGCCGCCCTCACCCCCGCACTGACGGTCAGCCACGGTCGCTGGGTGTCCCGGGCCAGCCGCAGCCCGAACGTCGGACCAGGCACGATGTAGTCGGCCTCTTCCTCGAGCCCGCCGTACACACCATCCTGTGTGTAATGCCACACTGCCATCAGGGAGATCCCCGCATCCAGCTCGACGGCGGTGTCTTCGGCGTGAGCGGGCAGTACGGCGAGGGCTGCAGGCAGGACGATCAGGGCAGGTCGCATGGTTCCTCCGGTCCACCCTCCCCTCTGTGCAACCTCCCTGCCAACGCCCCGCGACGACACCCCCACGGTAGGATGCGCCATGCTCACGACCCTGCTGCTGTCCGTCCTCGCGCACGCCGCCGACTCCTGCCCCGACGCGCCCGTCCCCGGGGACGCCTGGACCGACCACACCGCGCTGGCCGCCCAGCTGGCCCCCGACGCGATCGCCGCCCTCGAGGCCTACGCGTTCTCCCCCGACCTCGACGAGGAGACCCGGGAGGGCGTGCGCACCGACGGACTGGTCATCGTGCGCGACGGCGCCATCCTGTACGAGCGCTACCGGGGCGACTGGAACCGCGACCGTCCCCACCTGCTCTGGTCAGCGAGCAAGAACTTCACCGCGAGCCTCACCGGCATCGCCGTGAAGCGCCACGACCTCGACATCGACGCGTCCATCTGCGACCACGTGGAGGTCGTGAACCCCGACGCCTGCCAGATCACCCCGCGGGATCTGATGGAGATGAGCAGCGGCTTCGCCTGGCGGGAATCCTACGAGGGCCAGAGCCCGCGGGTCTCGTCGGTCGTCAACATGCTGTTCGGCGAGGGGCGCAAGGACGTGCTCGCCTTCGTCACCAGCCACGAGCTCCGCGATCCGCCAGGGACATCCTACTACTACAGCTCGGGCGACACGAACGTGCTCTCGGCGGTCAACACCGCGATCCTGCGGGAGGCCCACGGCGAGCGCTACCCCTGGACCCTGCTGTTCGAGCCCCTCGGCATCACCACCGCCACCTTCGAGCGCGACGCCAAGGGCGTGCCGATCGGCAGCAGCTACCTGTACATGACCCCGCGGGACATGGCCCGATATGGCTTGTTCCTCCTCCATGATGGCTGCTGGGACGGCGAGCGGCTGCTGCCCGAGGGCTGGGTCGCCAAGGCCTCCTCCCCGGCCGAGAGCCTGCACGGGCGCATCGTCCTGTGGGAGCCCGCCGGCAACGCGGGCTGGAACACCTGGGTGAACGAGCCGGCGCCGTGGCTGGGCGAGACCGAGCCCCCCTGGACCGGAGCCCCCCGGGACACCTTCGGCGCGCTCGGCCACTGGAAGCAGGCGATCTACGTCGTACCCAGCGAGAACCTCGTGGTGGCGCGCACCGGCGACGACCGGGACGGCGAGAGCTACCAGCCCGGCGAGCTGGTGCGGCTGGCGGTCGCCGTGGCGAACGAGGTCCCGCCGATCGAGGTGAACCCCACGGTCTTCGAGCCCCCGGGCGGCGAGGGCGGCGAGGGCGGCGAGGGCGAGGGAGACGGAGAGTTCGGCGGCATCGAGGGCGTGGTCGAGCCCGAGCCCGAGACCGACGGCGAGCCGGAGGCCGAAGCCCCCGAGACCGGCCCGCCCCCCGTCGATCCCGCCGCCCGCTGGGCCCGCGAGACCCAGCCCGCCGCCGCCGAGGGCACGCCCTTCGCCGAGCCGCCCAAGAAGTACCCGCTGGGCCTGCTCAAGATCGCGTCTGGCTACGCCGCGCGGCAGGCGTGCTCGTGCCTGTTCGTCTCGGGTCGCACCGAGGAGGACTGCCGCGCCTACATCAAGGTCAGTCCCGACGTCGCCCGCATCAAGATCGACTGGGAGGAGCGCTTCGTCCGCGCGAAGTCCCTCGGCATGGGCAAGGTCGTCGCCCGACACGTCGGCAGCGAAGAAGGCTGCATCATCGAGTAGGACTCCGGAGGCCCCATGCGATTCTCGGTGACCGCCGGCCGCTCTGACGTCGGCCGGCAGCGCGACCACAACGAGGACGCGATCCTCGTCCGCAGGGACCTGGTCGCGGTGGCCGACGGCATGGGCGGTCATGCTGCTGGAGAGGTCGCTTCCGCCCTGGCGATCGCCGTCTTGGAGGAGCGCGCCGACGAGCTGCTCGCCATCGCCAGCCGCAGCGCCGGCCCCGAGATGATCGCCACCATCGAGGACCTGTTCGAGCGCATCGACCTGCGGATCCAGGACCACGCCGACCGCGAGGGCACCGGCCGCATGGGCACCACCCTGGTCCTGGCGATCGGCGCGCCCGACGGCGTCTACATCGCCCACTGCGGGGACAGCCGGGCGTACCTGATCCGCGATGGCAGCGCCAAGCAGCTCACGGTCGACCACAGCGTGCGCAACATGCTCCTGCGGCGCGGCCTCGCGCGGCAACAGGCCGAGTCCCACCCCGCCGCCGACCGGCTGGTGCAGGCCCTGGGCATGGGCCGCGTCGAGCCCGACGTCGCGCAGATCCGCATGGGGCGGGAAGACACGCTGCTCTTGTGCTCGGACGGCCTGTCCGGACCCGTGCCCGACCGCGAGATCGCCGCCCACGTCGGCAGCGACCTGGACGGCTCCATCGAGGAGCTCATCGGTCAGGCCAACCTGCGCGGGGGGCCGGACAACATCTCCGCCATCCTGGTCCGCGCCCGCTCCGAGACGAGCGCCCGCACCCTGGCCCGCCGGGTGGAGCGCCTCGCAAAGGTCACCTTGTTCGCCGATCTCGACGAGTTCGACCTCTGGCACACCGCACCCTTCCTGCAGACCCGGCGCTTCCGAGCGGGCGATCTGCTGGTGCAGGAGAACACCGAGGGCCACAGCTGCCTGATCATCGTCGAGGGCTCGGTCGAGGTGCACCGCCACGATCTGCACCTGACCACACTGGGACCCGGATCCCACCTCGGCGAGCCCGCGCTCATCCGTCCGTGGACCCGCAGCGCGTCGGTCACTGCCCGCACCGGCGGGGTCGCCTTCGAGCTGTCCCGCTGGAGCTTCGAGGAGCTGCTCCTGGCGAGACCCCGCATCGGAACCCGCATCCTGCGCGCCCTGTCCATGAGCCTCGCCGACCGGCTGGTGGATCTGACCGATCGCCTGGAGCGATCCAGCGAGCGCTGATGCGCAGCGGGTGAACGCATCCCTTGACGTGGGGCGGCGGACAGCGTAGGTGCGTCCGGCTCGCCGCGGGCCTGCAGAGCGCGCACGGTGTCGTGCGTCGCCCGGTGGCGGTAATCGGAGATTCCAATGTACGCAGTCGTCGAGACCAGCGGACGCCAGTTCAAGGTGTCCGTGGGTGACATCCTGACCGTCGATCGCCTCGGTGCGGACGCCGGAGACACCATCACCCTGGATCGGGTCCTCCTGCTTGGCGGTGACGGCGTGACCGTCGGCGCTCCCCTCGTCGAAGGCGCCTCCGTGACCGCCAAGGTCGTGGAGCACTTCGCCGGTGAGAAGCGGATCACCCGCAAGTACACCCGTCGTCAGCGTACGCGTCGCAAGGTCGGCTACCGCCCGGCCCACACGCGGCTCGAGATCGTCAGCATCGACACCACCAAGAACTGAGGCTGAACCCATGGCACACAAGAAGGGACAGGGCTCGACCCGGAACGGGCGCGACTCCAACGCGCAGTACCGTGGTGTCAAGCTGTACGACGGCCAGACCGCCAAGCCCGGCGCCATCCTGATCCGCCAGCTCGGCTCCAGCTTCCACGCTGGCGCCAACGTGGGCACCGGCCGGGACTGGACGCTGTTCTCGAAGGTCGAGGGCGTGGTCCGCTTCGAGACCCGCAACAACCGCAAGCTGATCAGCGTCTACCCGACCGAGCAGGCCGAAGCCGCCAAGTAGCCCCGGCTGCCGGGGAGCGACGCTGCTCCCCGGGCCAGGCTGCCCCGGCTCCCTGTTCGCGCACCTCGTGAGAAGAACGCATGCGATTCGTCGACGAGGTGCAGGTCCACGTCGCCAGTGGTCATGGCGGCGCCGGAGCCGTCAGCTTCCACCGCGAGGCCTTCAAGCCCCGCGGAGGTCCTGACGGCGGTGACGGCGGCCGTGGTGGCGATCTGGTCTTCGAGGCCACCCGCCAGCGCAACACGCTGGTCGACTTCCGCTGGAACAAGGTCTACAAGGCCGAGGACGGCACGCGCGGCGGCAAGCAGCGCATGACCG
>CALATR010000242.1 GCA_937891875.1 uncultured Pseudomonadota bacterium
CCGACGACAGCCCCGCCGACCGCCGCCTGCGCAGGCCTGGCGGTCCGACTCGCTCTCGGGACAGCGGTGGAGACGACAGCCCGGCCGATCGCCGGCTCCGCAGGCCGGGCCGGTCCCGCGACGGCTCCGACGACAGCCCCGCCGACCGCCGCCTGCGCAGGCCCGGCGGTCCGAGTCGATCCCGCGACGGCGATGACAGCCCCGCAGATCGTCGCCTGCGCCGCCCCGGCGGCCCGTCCCGCTCGCGAGACCGCGCCGCGGACGACGCGCCGGACAGCACCGAGAACACCGGTTCGGACGCCGATCGTAGCGATCTTCGCAGCCGCCTGCGCGAGCGCCGCGCCTCCCAGATGGCGGGCAGCCGCTCGTCCTCGCGGGGCTCGGGCGGAAGCGCCAACGAGCGTCCCGTGCGCCCGTCGGGTCCCCGGGCCGCACCGCGCCCCGGACGGGGCGGTCCTCGCGGTCGCCTGCCCTCCCGGCCGGGCGGCGTGCGCGGTCCCGAGGATGGACCGGGCAGTTCGCGCGACGCCGGATCGGGCGGCGGGCCCGACACCTCCGGTGGAGACGAGGAGAGCGGCGCGGACCTGCTGCGCCGCCGCATCCAGGAGCGCGGAAGCCGTCCTTCACCCCGGCGTTCCGCAGACGAGCCCGCGCGCTCCGGCCGCAGCGTGGACGATCTGATGGCCCGGCTGCGTCGCTCCAAGAACCGCCGCAGCGACGACGACTGATGCCCGCGCCCTCGACCCAGACCGCCCAAGCCGCATGAGCGCCCGCTGGACCACCCGGGCGATCGCCGCCCTGCGGGAGAGCCTCGCTCCGGTCGAGGCCCACGCCGCGACCCTGTCCTGGGCGAAGACGACGCCGTGGACCACCCGCGCCCGGATCACCACCGAGCGGCGCCTGTGGATCCGCCGAGAGAAGGACCAGCGCATCGTGCGTCTCGACCTGCACGGCCTCGACGCCGACGGCGCCCGCCTCGCGTGCACCCTGCTCCGCGACGCGCTGCTCACCCCCGGCCACCCACTCCGCTACGCCCGGATCGTCGTCGGCCGCGGCAAGCGCTCGCCGGGCGGACGTCGCGTGCTCGCCGGCATCGCCGACGAGATCCTGATCGCGGATGCTCCCCTCGCCCGCCGCTCGTCCACCGAGGGCGCCGAGAACGGCTTCGTCGACATCTGGCACCGGGAACGCTGGCCGCGGGTTCGTCGGATCGAAGGCTAGATCCCCGGGATGCGGCCCAGCACGTGCCGGACGGCGAACACCGACAGGCTGTTGCCGACCAGCTTGTACGCCTTCTCCCGGCCGAGCCCCTCCGGCAGCGCGAAGTCCTCCGCAAAGCCCAGGCTTCGGGCGATCTCCACCGGGGAGAACCAGCGCAGCCGGCCGTCCTGGCGCAGGTAGCTGCCCGCGTGCACCGGAGACCGTCCGTAGGCACCGGTGAAGCAGACCGACTCCGCCTCCGGATCATCGGCGTCGATCACGTGCAGGGCGCCGTCGTAGCGCTGGGCCAGCTCGACGGGCACCTCGAGGGAGGGGTCGAAGGGCGCCAGCCAGTCCTGCCAGCGCACGGGCTCCGGCCGGGGCCGCGCAGCTTCCGTCAGCCCGTCCCGGGAGGCGACCAGGTAGTAGCGGCGGCGCTGGGCCGGCACGCCGAGCGCCGTCGGGCAGAGTAGCTCCGTGTGCACGTCATAGCCGCGTCGGGCGAGCACCTCGAAGATCAGCGCCTCCGAGCGGGAGTCCTGGAACCAGGGCACGTTCTCGAGCCCGATGGCCCGGGGCTGCAGGGCGTCGATGGCCGCGACCACCCGCTGGAAGGCCTGGGCGCGCCTGTCGTCCAGGTCACGCTGGTGCCCGCGGATCGTGTACGGCTGGCAGGGAGGCGACATCCACCAGAAGTCCGCCTCGAACTTCTCGAACCAGCGGGCCTTCGCGTGATGCAGGTTGTGGCGCACAACCGGGTGCCCGTGCAGGTGGGCGTACGCGCGGGCCGCCGCCTCGTCCTGATCGACCGCGGCCACCAGCGAGTGACCCGGCCCCAGGGCGACCGCACAGCCTCCGATCCCGGCGAACAGCTCGAACACGCGCATGGGCCGCCCGATAGCCGACCGCGGACGTGCGGTGCACCCCTCATGGCGCGACGCCCCAGGTCCGACTCCCGGATCGACGACCTGGGAGCCCCACATGCGACGCCTCACCCTGCTGCTCATCCTCTCCGCCCCGCTCGCGACCGCAGCGCTCGCGGACCGCTACGACTCCGACCAAGACGGAATCAGCAACGAGGACGAGCTCCGGATCGGCACCGACCCCTACGACTTCGACTCCGACGGGGACGGCATCCCCGACGGCACCGAGGTCATGTACCTGGACGCCCCGGGCGACCACGACCGCGACCAGCTCATCGACGCCCTCGACGACGACGACGACGGTGACGGCATCCCCACCGCCATCGAGCTGCGCGACTGGGACTACACCATGCGCGGCTACCGTCCGCCCGACCGCGATCGCGACGGAACCCCCGACTACCTCGACGCGGACAGCGACGACGACGGCCACGACGACGCGGTCGAGGGCTACGACGACGCCGACTTCGACGGTACGCCCAACTACCTCGACCTCGACAGCGACGAGGACGGCATCTACGACGTCAACGAGCGCCGCGGCGACACCGACGGCGACGGCCTGCTGGACATCGTCGACCTCGACGACGACGGGGACGGTATCTCCACCCCCTGGGAACACGACTTCGTCCGGCCCTCCATGGAGGACCTCGACCAGGACGGCATCCCGACCTGGCTCGACGACGACAGCGACGGTGACGGCATCAGCGACGCCGAAGAGGGCACCCTCGACGGCGACTGCGACGACAAGCCGAACTTCCTGGACCCCGTCGACGACGACGGCCCCTGCTACCTGACCTTCGCGCCTCCGCCCGTGAGCCCCGGGTCGGGCTGCAGCACCGCCGGATCCGTGGGCGGCGCTCCGCTGGCCCTGCTGCTGGGCCTCGTGGGGCTGATCCGCCGCCGCCGGAGCTGATCCGCCGCGGGGTGTGAACATTCCCACCCGCAGCGTCACCTCCAGTCACGAGTCGTGTAGATCCCTTCAGATCACGGCTACAATGCAGGTCGACCGGGAGGGCACATGGGCCGCGGGATCGTGCTGGGTATCGTCGCTGCCGCCGCAGTCGTGGCTGCATGCGGGGCGATCGACAACTCCTACCAGGGGGACGAGACGTTCTCCGGCAACGCCAACGCCTGGTACGTCGACTACCCGGAGTCCGAGGGGTCGGACTTCGTCTCGGCCATCGACGCTCCGGCCTTCGGCGTCGCCCTGGGCACCGATCGCGCCACCGTCGCGATGAACGACATGACCTGCGGCGTGCACCTGGACTCTGGCAGCGTCTTCTTCGACCTGGACATGCGCGCGGGCGAGATCCAGGACGGCGTCGCCGGAGAACCGGGGAACGAGCTCACGTCTCTGCTGGTCGCCGCCCCGCTGGTCACCCTGGTCTCGGTCGACCAGCCCCTCGGCGGCGAGCAGTTCCTCGTCCGCGGCATCCGCCAGGCCCGCCTGCTCGACGCCTCCTCCTTCGTCGCCCTGTCGAACCCCACCTGGACCCACGATGATCCCGGCGCCTGCGAGCTCCGCTGGTTCGAGGACGGCGAGCTGAGCCACAAGACCACCCTCGACCCCAGCATCGACTGCAGCGGAGACCTCGGCTTCGCGGTCGACCGTCGCTCCGGCGATGCCTGGGTCGCGACCCCGTCCGGCGTCTTCGACATGGTCGAGGACGAGCCTCTGCGCCTGCCGGTCGAGGGCGATCTGCTGTCCTGGGATGCCAGCAGCCGCCAGCTCTACGTCGCCAGCCGCGGTGACTCCGTGGTCCACGTCCTGGTCCACGGCGAGGTCGTCAACGAGATCGAGCTGCCCGGCAGCATCGTCGACCTGGACGACGCGGGCGCTCCCGGCGGGTTCGTGGTCGTGCACGCCGACGGCCTCGCCCACAGCGTCGTGCGCTTCGACGCCGACGGCGCCGAGCTCGACCACCTCTCCTTCGACCGTCCGGTCCTGGACGTCGAGATCTCCGACGCCGGCGACGTGATGGCCGTGTCCCGCATGGACGACCACGGGTACTACCGACTGCGGTAGGGGCCCCCCCTCGAATACGCTCGACCCGCCCGACGTCCCTGCACGTCACCCGAGGTCCGCGTGTTCTCCCTGCTCCTCCTCGCCGCCAGCGCGCTCGCCGCAGACGCCACCCCGCCCGAACCGGCAGAGCTGGTCCAGCTGTCGCCGGTGCAGTGCTTCTCGGAGCGTGCCAGCTTCGAGGTCATCGACGGACGCTGGCGGTTCTACCTCGACAACACGCTGCTCGGCCACGGCGATCCCACCGGCTCGACCGCATTCCGGCTCGAGCGCCAGGGCGACGCGCCCGCCCCCCGCCACGACCGTCCCAAGGCCCCCTGGACCTGGACCGAGCGCATGGTGCTGCGCAAGCACGACGGCGACCAGGTCGAGGTGCTCGCCGAGCAGACCCTCTCCTGCGCCCACGTCGGTCCGGACGTGGTCCACGTGCTCCCCGACCCGCTCTTCGCCGGCGAGCCCTCCCCGGGCCGGACGCGATGCAAGAGCCGCGATGGATCCGTCCGCTACGTCACCATCGGATATGTCGGTGGGATCGCACCCGGCCCGGACCGGATCGTCAACCAGGGCTATCTCTTCGTTGGGGACGTGCTCGTCGGGGGCCAGCAGGTGCGGGGGGACCACACGGTCGTCGACACCCCAGCCGCGCTGGACGTGCAGGTCGACTGGAGTGGGGTCCGCAAGCTCCCGCCCGGCGCAGTAGGCCAGCTGCCCCCGTCGAAGCACGTCTTCTCCCGGGTCGACGGCGAACCGCTCCAGGCCGGCATGCCCACCCTGACGGTCGATCTCGTCTGCGAGTACGCCAACTACGAGAAGGTGCCCTAGCGCGGGCTCAGCGTCGCCCGGCGATGGCCGCGAGCACGCCCTTGCGCCCCTTGCCCGCCTGCTCGGCCGCCTCCAGCGCGTCCAGGTGGGCATCCAGCGCGCCGCTGGCCAGGGCCTTCTTGACGTCCGAGACCGACCCGCCCAGCACGGACAGGTCCGGACCCGGCGCCGGCCTGGGCGCACTCCCGCCGGCCGCGCCGCCACCAGCCCGCCGCACCGAGCCGCCGCGAGGCCGACCGCCAGCCACCCGGTGCGCGCGCTCGTCCGCCTGCCGTGTCCGGGGCGCTTCCACCGAGCTCTCGTCCGGTCGCGGCGCCATCTCGGGAGCCCGCCCGCGAAGGATGGACCCGTCCGCCGGCCGCGCATTCGCACCATCGATCGTCGGCGTACGACCCTGCTTCCAGCCCTCCACCGACCCCACGTCCGAGCCCTCGGTCGCCGGGGTGCGCCCCTGCTTCCAGCCCTCTACCGAGCCCACGTCCGCGTCAGCGATCTGCGGGGTCCGCTCCTGCTTCCAGCCCGCCACCGGCCCCAGATCGGTGTCGTCGATCTTCGGCGTTCGCTCCTGCTTCCAGCCTTCCGCCGATCCCAGATCCGACACCTCGGATCGGGGACCGGGCAGGCCGAACACCGCCTGGGAGTCGACCCCGCGGGTCAGCTCCGGCATGGCCTTGCGCAGGGCGATCACCCGCCGGACCAGCACCGGATCCTCCTCCCCGCCGAAGCGCTTGGGCCGCATCGACAGGGTGGTCGCCCGACCCGTCTTCGCCGCCAGGAACACGTCCGCCTTCAGCAGCTCCTTGCGGTAGCTCTGCGGATCGCTCTCCCGGAGCTCGCGGATCTGGTCCGCCCAGCCGGCGTCGTGCTCGCCGAGCTCCTCCAGCACGGCGAGGCGCTTCCTGCGGTAGGTCCCCTTGGCCATCCACCCTCCGGCGAAGAGGGTAGCACCGAGATCAGGACCGTCGGCGTCGCAGGCCGATGAGGGCCGGCAGCAGGACCAGCATGGGAGCCAGCCCACCGCCGGTCGTGGCGCAGCCGCAGCGCTTCTTCGCCTTGCCGTCGCAGTCCTCGTCGACGTCGTTGCCGCGGATCTCCTCCGCCCCCGGGAAGACGTCGGCGCGCAGGTCGTCGCACTCCTCACAGGCGTAGAACCCGTCGCCGTCCGCGTCCGCTTCGTCGAAGTCGGTGGGGTCGCAGTTGCGGTCGATGCCGTCGCACACGTCGTCCGCGTCCGGATGGGTGAGCGGGTCGTCGTCGTCGCAGTCCACATCGCACGTGTAGCCGTCCCGGTCGGCGTCCTTGCCGGTCCAGCAGCCATCGCCGTCGGGGTCCAGCCGGTAGTCCCACACGCCGCGCCCGTAGGTGGCGAACCGCGCGGTGCCCTCCTCCAGCCACTCCGCGCTCCAGTAGGTCGTGATCGGGGCGGCCGAGTCGGTGATGCCCAGCCACTGTCCGCCTTGTACGCGCACATACGCCGACTGCTCCGTGCCCGCGAACACCGTCCCGCTGCCGTCCTCCGCCTCGATCAGGGCGTAGACGTGGGTCTGCGGCAAGCCCTCGTCCCAGGCCTGCCAGGAGCGCCCGCCGTCCGTGGTCCGCAGGACCCCCGGCGTCTGGTACCCGCTGCCGCCGACGTACGCGGTGTCCCTGTCCTCGAGCGAGGCGATCAGGGTGTGGCCGTAGAAGTAGTGCCCGGAAAGGGCGGGCGCGTTGCCCTGCTCGAAGGTCCTGCCC
Source organism: uncultured Pseudomonadota bacterium (assembly GCA_937891875.1). Classification (GTDB taxonomy): domain Bacteria; phylum Myxococcota_A; class UBA796; order UBA796; genus REDI01. The sequence continues at coordinate 6,700 of CALATR010000242.1, forward strand.
TTGTCGTCGCTGGTGAAGAACCGGCCCCGGTTGGTGGTCAGGTACATGCGGCTCGGGTCGACCGGGGAGAAGGTGATCGCCGAGATGTACTCGCCGTCCTGCGACTTGAAGCTTCGATCGGCCCAGCTCTCCCGCACCCAGGTCTCGTCGGCCTCCGAGTACTCGTAGCGCCACAGCCGCTCGCCACAGAAGAAGACCACCCAGGGATCCTCGGGGTCCGCCACGACCATCGGCAGCCAGCCGAAGCTCTCGCCCGTGGGGAAGCGCACGTACGGCCGCACCAGCTCGGCCTCGGTCTCGCCCAGCGCGACCAGCATGAAGCCCGGGTACACGCTGTAGACGACGCCGTGGCTCCCGTCGGACGAGGTCAGGTGGCCGTAGTCGCCCGACAGGATCTGCTGGAAGTGGAACACGCCTTCCTGCGGCTCCTCGTAGCGCTGGGTCGTCTGGTAGCCCTGGTCCTGGGCGCCGGCGGCGACGTGGCTGGGGTCCACCCGCGAGGTGTGCACGTCGTAATACTGGCCAACCCGCAGCCCATCGAGGGAGAGGTTGCGGACGTTCTCGATGGAACCCCGACTCTCGTAGAGTCCGCCATCGGTCGAGAAGTACCAGACCTCCTCGCCCTGGTCGCTCCACACGTCCATGCCCGGGTTGTCGGCGTGCAGGTAGATCTCGGGGTCCTGGTAGTAGCGTCCCCAGCGGTTCATCCGCGCGAAGTTGGCGCCACCGTCGGGGGTGTAGAACACCTCCACGCCGCCCCAGGCGAACAGATCGACGTCCACCTGCGATGCGTTCAGCGTGCCCCAGTAGTCGTCGAGCTCGTCGTCCCGGCCGTCGTCCGGGTCGAGGTCGGGGGTGTCGATCTCGACCGCCGCCCCGTCGCCGACGTCGTAGCGGTACAGCTCGCGCACCCCGTTCGGACCGCTGGCGACGATCCACAGCCGGGGCGCACCCGCCTCCGAGCCGGTCAGCTCCAGGCGATCGAGGTCGGACCTGGGCAGGTCGATGACCTTGTCGAAGCGCTCGCCGCCGTCGGTCGAGCGGAAGATCGCCGCGTCGTCCGCCAGCCACAGGGTCGCGTCCGCCCCGAACCGAGCCACCCAGAGGTCCGGCTGGTCGGCGCCCAGCTCGGCCAGGGTCTCGAAGCTGGCGCCGCCATCGGTCGTGCGCAGCAGCTCGTGGGTCCAGCCGTTGTTCCACCGGCCGCTCACCATCCAGGCGGTCTGGTCGTCCGCGGGGTGGCGGATCAGGCGACGGACGCGCTGCGTCGTGGGCAGGCCGCTCGGGCGGACCCAGGTCTCGCCGTCGTCGTCGCTGCGGTTGATGCCGCCGCCGTCGGTCGCGGCGAGCATGATGTCCGCGCCGCCGTCGGGAGCGGGAAAGAGCACGAGGTGGTGGGCGCCGCCGTAGAGGTTGTCGGCGAGCTGCTCCCAGGGGCCCCCGTCGAGGGGGCGACGCCAGATCCCACCCCGCGACGAGCCGCCGTAGAGCTGGGTGCCGTCGGTGCTGTGGACCGCCACGTGCATGCGGCCGGCGTTGTTGTCGCTGCCGCGCTCGACCCAGGCGGGGGAGCCGTCGGGCGGGGGAGGAAGCGCGGCCAGGCGGTTGCGGCGGGCCTGCTGGGCGAGGCCGTTGTCGTGCTCGATGCCGACGTAGTCGACGCTGTCGTCACCGGCGGTGTGGAACTCGCGAAACCACGCCTTGCGACGGGCCTTCTGCTCGCCCTCTGCCTCCTCGCCCAGCCAGTTCTCCGTGGGCTCGGGGGGGTCGTCGGAGACCTGCGCCAGGGCCAGCCGCCTGGCCTCGACCACCGCCGGGTCGGGCGAGACCACGACCCGCATGCCGGCCGTCCACGGCGCCCCCGGCGGGGGCACACTCCGGGGCGCGAGCGTGGCAGTGGTGACGAGGGCGGCGGCCAGGACGGCGCCGCTCCCGAAGGCGAGCAGGCTGCGGGGCATGGGGACTCCCGTTGAGCAGCCAGTGTATCGGGGGGCGGAACGGCAACGGTCGGGCTCCTGTCAACGGCGACCCGATCACGAGCGGCGGCGGGGAAGCCCTCGGCAATATCGGCAGTACCGATGCGTTCCGACTGGCCTGACCCGGAGGTCTCGTGCTGCGTCACGCCCTGCTCGCCCTCACCCTGCTCGGCTGCCCCCCGCCTGGCGAACCCGACCCGGAGGACACCGGCGACACCGACACCGGCGACACCGACGGCGGCTGCGAGCCCGGACCGACCGACGAGGCGGGCCTGGTCATGACCGAGGCGGGCCTGGTCCGCGGCGAGCGCACCGGCGACGTCTGGGCCTTCCGCGGCGTGCCCTTCGCCGAGCCCCCCGGCCGCTGGCGCGCACCCGAGCCCCCCGCGTGTAGCGAGGGCGTCCGCGAGGCGGACGCGTGGCCGCCGGTCTGCGCGCAGGCCCACTACGAGGGACCCACCGACGAGACCTCCGAGCCCATCGGCGACGAGGACTGCCTCTACCTCAACGTCTGGACGCCCGCGGACGCCGCCGAGCCGCTGCCGGTCATGGTCTACATCCACGGGGGCGGCAACCAGCAGGGATCCTCTTCTGAAGCGCGCTATGGCACGGTCATGTTCGAGGGCGACCTGCTGTCTGCCCGCGGCGACGTCGTGGTCGTCAGCCTGCAGTACCGGGTCGGGCCCCTGGGCTTCCTGGTCCTCCCCGGGCTCGACGACGAAGACGGCCACGCCGGCAACTACGGCCTGCTCGACCAGGTGCGCGGCCTGGAGTGGGTCCGCGACAACATCGGCGCGTTTGGCGGTGATCCCGACAACGTCATGGTCTTCGGCGAGTCCGGCGGCGCGGTCGACACCTGCTTCCTCCTCGTCTCGCCCCTCGCGGAGGGCCTGTTCCACCGCGCCCTCATGCAGAGCGGCGCCTGCATCGCCCGGGCCCGCGCCGAGCGTGAGGCCGACAGCGCCGCCTATGCGGAGGCGATCGGGTGCAGCGACGGCGACCGGGCCTGCCTGGAGGCGCTCCCGGTCGACGCCGTGCTCGCAGAGGTCGAGCCCATCTTCAGCGGCGGCATCGTCAGCCAGCAGTGGGGCGCCCAGGTCGACGGCTGGGTCCTCCCCGACGAGCCCCACGCCATGATGCGCGCAGGCGAGCACAACCACGTGCCCTTCGTCGTGGGCAGCAACGCCGACGAGACCGGCTTCGCCGCCGCAGCGGCCACCCCCGCGTCCGTTCGGGCCTTGTTCGCCGCCTTTGCCGAGCCCGAGCGCTCCGAGCTGCTGGCGCTCTACCCCCCCGGCGACACCAACGCCCAGGCGCGACAGAGCTTCGTCGCCGCCACCACCGACGCCCAGTTCACCTGCAACGCCCGCCGCATCGCCCGCGACGTCGCCGCGGGCCAGGACGAGCCCGTCTACCGCTACTTCTTCGACCACTCCATGGGCACCGCCGCCGGTCGCCTCCTGGGCGCCGTGCACGGCGTGGAGCTGTTCTACGTGTTCCAGACCATCGAGCGGGTCGACGACTTCAGCGACGGCGTGCCCGCAGCAGACGCCACCGTCGCCGGGATCATGCTCGACCGGTGGACCCGGTTCGCAGCCACCGGCACCCCGACGGGAACCCCCGCCTGGCCCGCGTACGACGACACCGACCCCAGCTTCGTCATCTCCGCCGACCCCACGGTCGAGCGCGGGATCCGCGACGACCGGTGCGACGTGTGGGACCGGGCGAGGCTCAGGTAGCCCTCACTCCGAGCCGAGCGCCGCTCCGAGTCCGTCCACACCGACGACCCGGATCTCGTCCTCGATCGCCGACAACGGCAGCGCGCCCCTCAGCCAGGCCTGCCCCTCGGAGGTCAGCATCAGCCCCTCCTCGCCGCCGCGGGGCAGGACCACGCCCTCGAGCGCCGGCAGGGCCACGACGATCCGGTCGCGGAGCGTGCCGGGGAGGGTGCGGTGGGCCTC
>CALATR010000243.1 GCA_937891875.1 uncultured Pseudomonadota bacterium
TCAGGCCGACCAGCTGCAGGCGCAGATCGAAGAGCCGGGCCTCGATGGCGGCCTGGCCGCGCACCCGGTCGTCGCGGAGAGTGACCTTGCTGCGCTCGAGCAGGTGCACGAGCGTGTTCGCAGCGGTGCGGCGATCGCGCAGGCTGCCCGTGATCGGCGCGCCGGCCGCCACCATCGCCAGGTGGGGACGCACGCAGCGACCGCGCACGACGCGCACCGTGCGCAGCTCCTGGTGGTCGAGCACGTCGTCGATGGTGATCGGGCGCTGCTGCTGGTCGACGTCGAAGGCGCTGAAGCTGCGCCGCAGGTTGCCCCCGCCCCGGCGGTTGCGGTTCTTGGCGACCCAGTTGTGCATCGCCAGCGGCCACAGCCCCGCACCCACGTCGTCGAAGTCCTGACCGTCCTGGCACAGGCCCAGCTCGCCCATCGCGACCCAGGAGACCGAGCGAAAGTCCTCGTCGAAGCGCGACACCTTGTCGGTCAGGTCGTTGTGTGCGTTGCGCAGCAGCCACAGCTTGACCGCCTCGTCCGCGGCGTCGTCGCGCAGGGCCAGACGCGCGTTGTAGTAGATGAGCTCGGCGTCGGTGGGCTCGCGCTCGGGGAGCAGCGGCGGCCCGTCCCCCTCGCCGACCCCCGCCAGCTCGGGACCGCCGGCCAGGGCCGCCAGCACGAGCAGGCTCCCGATCAAAACGCGACCCCCACCGCCAGCGAGAAGTCCGTCCAGAACAGCAGATCCGTGTTGGTCGCCGGGGCGAGCAGGGGGACTGCGAACATGACCCGCGGGGACAGGAACAGGCCCTGGCGGAAGTAGATGTCGTTGCCGAACCCGAGCAGCAGCGCGTAGCGACCCCGGTCGACCTGCATGGCGTCAAGGCGGATGTCGTCGAGGTTCTCGAGCTCGTCGTCGCGCAGGCTGGGCACGGCCAGGGCGGTCAGCGCGCGGCGGAAGCGCAGGCCCCGGAAGCCCTGGGGATACAGGCTGTAGCGCAGGCTCGCGTAGCCGTTGAAGACCAGCTGCAACGCCGGGAAGAACTTGGGCGACGTGGTGACGACCCCCTCGGCCAGGGGGATCCCCAGGTTGACGTCGATCTCGAGGCGACGGGGGCGACCGGGCTGGCGGTAGGGGGTGAGTGCGAGCTGACGGCTCGACGGGGTATCGCCGACGAAGACGTAGTTGACGCCCAGCTCGAGGATGGTGCCACCGGTGGGCAGCCGCCCCAGCACCCCCACCCGACCGCTGTTGAAGTTGTTCAGCTCGGCCAGGAACGAGCCCGTGCCCGCCACCTGGAACGCGGTCCGCCGCCAGTTGAACGCCGACGGTCGCGACGCCGTGCCGATGGTGCGGTCCAGCAGCACGTCGAACTCGGTGCGGTGCCTGCGCAGCGGGTCCTCGGTCTCGCCGTCCTCGTCGTCGGCGCCCTCTTCGCCGTCGGACGCCCCGGGCAGGGGGCTCGTGTCGAGCGGCGGATCGTCGTCGGCCGCGCGCGCCACGGTGGAGGCGGCGAGCAGCACGGCCACCAGCAGCTCACGGATCACGGGGGAACCCCGAGTCGCCCGGTTCGGGGAAGCGCGGCAGGTAGCAGCTGTACGGGTAGGTGTCGCGGAACGGGTCGGTGGGGTGGTACACGCCCGCGTCGTCGAAGGTGGGGTGGTCGCAGAAGCGCCGGCACTGGGTCAGCAGCGGGTCGAGCGAGAAGCTGTCCTGGGTCCAGATGCCGCCTCCGAACAGCCGCTCCGCCGGCGTGCCGATGCCGAATGGCACCGAGAAGCCGAAGGACGAGACCGCACCGGCGATGACGACCCGGTAGTTCATCCGGAGCAAGTACGGGAACTGCCAGAACAGGCCCACCTCGTAGCGGGACTCGGCGAAGTAGCCGTGCCACTCGGGCAGGCCCGCCAGCGGCAGCAGCCCGGTCGCGCCGACCTGGCAGATCTCGGGCGACAGACCGCCATCCTCCGCGCACAGCTGCTGGATGGAGAAGCGCAGGTCGGCGTCGCTGGTGAGCGCCGAGCGCAGCACGAAGGGATCGAAGTCTCCCTGGCTGCAGTAGGAGAACGCGTCGTCGGCGTCGGCATCGATGGCCTCCCCGTCCAGGAAGGTCACCATGCCGAACGCACCCAGGTCGACGTGGTCGGTGGTCGTCGACAGCTCCGGCGTGAGGAAGTGCAGCTCCTCGACCTCGCCCGCCGAGCCGACCGAGAAGCTCTCCACGAAGTCGAGGTACTGCTCGTTGGTCGGCAGGATCGGGGCGGCGTTGAAGGAGACCGGACCCAGGCTCACGTCGGGGATGTCGGGCTGCACCGGGCACGAGCGCGCCGACTCGGACGAGATGTCGTCCAGGGAGATGGTCGACGGGCACCAAAGGGTCATCTGGGCGAGCGTCTCGTCCTGCAGGCCGCGATCGTCGGCGTCGAAGACGAAGGCGCCCGCCAGGCGGGGGCTGGTGCGGTGCCGCTCGGGGGTGACGACGGGCACCATCGCCTCCTCGACCAGCCCCGCGATGCGCCGATCGTCGCGGTGCAGTCCGACCACCAGCACCATGTCGCGGCCGTCGGGGCGGAAGTCCTCGACCGCGGTGCGGAAGAGCACCGTCAGCTCGTCGACGAAGCCGGGCTGGTCCCAGTCGTCGATGCAGGTCGTGGGCACGTCGTCCTCGTCCATGAGCAGGCGCTGCCGCTGCATCGCCTCCGCAATGGGCTCCAGGGGCTCGTCACAAGGGGCGAGGAAGAAGGGCAGGACCAGCGCCTCGCGGATCGGGGTCGAGATCTCCGGGAATGCCGGTCGAACCTCCGGATTCTTGAAGGCGACCGCCGTGGTCGCGAACTCGCCAACTGCACTGGTGGTGGTCGCGGTCGCGCACACGCTCGCCGCGGGCAGGGCGGCGTCGACGATGGGATCGGGGGCGAAGATCGCGCGCTCCTCGGTCTGCACCGCAGCGAGTCCGTCCATCGGCGTGAACTCGGAGCAGTCGCTGCCGTAGGCGTAGGGCTCGGGATCTCCGAGCGGATAGAGCCCGTACGCGGGGGCCTCGACCCGGAACCAGCGGCGCAGGCCCAGCGCCGTCGCCCGCTCGTTGCGCACGGTCGGGAACTGGTGCCGCCCGCGCCACTGGAGCAGGCGGTTCTCCTCGTCGAACACGCCGTAGATCAGCAGGCTGCGGCTCAGGCTCGGGTCTGGGTTCGCGGCGACCACGTTGAAGACGGTCGGCGCGTCGAGGGCGAGCTCCCCGTCGCGGTGGTAGCGCAGGCGCAGGGCGACGTTGCGGGGCTCCTGCTGGACCCGCACGGTCATGGAGCCGCACAGGCTCTTCGTGCCGCAGTCGACCGGCAGGTGGGTGTGCACCGCGTCCAGCTCCTGCACGTCGACCCAGTCCACGAGCCCGTCATCGGTGAGCCAGGTCGCCTCGATCAGGCTCGGCTCCCCCAGCCCCTGCTCGGCGGTGACCTCCCAGAAGAAGAACAGCGTCTCCTCCTCCTCGAACCACGCCGCGTCCGCCTGCAGGAAGCCGGCGTTCACCGGGACGATCGGCACCTTTCCGCACGACGCACCGAGCCCGGCCGCGAGCAGCAGCAGGGTCGGGATCCGAGCTGGCAGGCGCCACCTCACGTCAGCGTGCCCCCCTCACGACGATCGACTCGAAGGACAGGTCCGCCCTGGACAAAAAGCCCTGGAACCCCGCCGCGAGCACCTTGCGCCCCCGGGCCGCGAGCGTCTGCTGCTCGGCCGCGGACATGCCGATGCTCTCGGCGCGCACGGTGTTGAGCAGGGCCATGGGCAGGCCGTCCAGCACTCGGGCACGAGCCTCGCCGTCGAGCAGGCCCAGCCAGGCCGCCAGGGGCCGCGCGTCCATGCCCAGGAGCAGATCCGCGCGATCCTCGGCGTTCATCGCCGACAGCATGTCGCTCACCAGCACGCCGCGCACCCAGCCGGGCAGGCTGCCACCAAAGCGCTCCAGCGCCGACTGGAAGATCGCCGTCCGCCGGTCGGGGTGCAGGGCCTCGAGCAGGACCGACAGGGGGCCGGCCGCCTCGAAGACCTCCCCGCGGTCGCTGACGTCGCCCACCTGGGACAGGCTCGGCAGCGCGGATCCGTCCTGGGCCGCGGTGAGGATGGCCGAGATCTGGGCGTTCTCGTGGGCGCTCACCCGATCCGAGCGCAGCAGCTCCTCGGCCATGCGCGCGAGGCGATCGGGGGCGACCAGGCGCACCAGCTCCTGCTGGACCGGCGCCGGAGCGAGCGCGAACAGCAGCGCCGCCGGCCGCGCGGGAACCTCGGCCAGCAGCCCGGCGAGTCCGGCCGCACCGAAGCTCTCGTCCAGCGCACGCACAGCCTGGGCATCGGTCTGGGTCAGCACCCGCGCCGCCAGGGCATGGCGCTCCAAGCTGCGGAAGAAGGCAGGATCTTCGGGCAGGTTCTCCGGATCGACCTCCTGCAGGTAGGACGCGAGCTCGAGCTTGGCAGCCGCGAGATCACCGCCGACCACGCCGGCCGGGAAGGCCCGGGGGAAGGCCTCGGGGAAGGTCAGCACCGCCTTGGCCAGCAGCGGGAAGTCGCGGGCCAGCAGGCGATCGCGGATGAGTGCGGTGACGCCGGGGTCGACCTCGTCCTCGGACAGGCGCTCGACCCAGGTGAGGCGCTGCTCGGCGACGTACGCCTGGTCGCGCTCCTCCGCGGTCTCCTCGGCGGGCGCGTCCTCCTCGGGCTCGCCGGCGACCCCGCCGTTCTCCAGCTCGGCGAGCAGCATGCGCTCCTCGAGGGTCTGCTGGCCGACCCGTCGCCAGGCCCAGATCACGCTGACCACGGCGAGGGTGCCCAGGAGCAGCGCGATCATCCAGGCCAGGTGCGGCAGCAGCGTCGCCCACAGCTGCTCGAACATGCGCCCGAACGTGAGCGGAGGCTCGGGCTCGGGCTCGGGCTCGACCGAGTGCGGCACGTCGGTGTCGTCGGTCTCTTCGGGCTCGGGCTCGACGTCGGGGATCGGCTCCTGGAGGTAGCGCGGCAGCGGGCGCAGGCGCTGCTGGACCACGTCGACGACCAGCCAGCCATTCGTGAGCTTGTCCCGGAGTCGCTGGGCGATGGACTCCCCGTCGCGGGCGGTGACCGAGGGCTCGACCGTGAACGCGCAGCGGGCCCGGGTCAGGTACGCCTGGGCGGCCTCGGGATCGGGAGAGTCGTCCCCTCCCAGGCCGGGAAGCGAGGAGGAACGCCTGCGATCGGCGACCGTGTGGTCGACGTACACACAGCCCTTGGAGAAGCAGCGGTCCGACGAGCAGTCGCCCGCGAGCGCCACGTCGAAGCGGTTCTCCAGCAGGCGCACCTCGTTGAGCACGGTCGCGGGCAGGGTGCGCCGGGGCACCGGCACGACCTCGTCCTGGGCGAGCGCCGAGGTGGTGAGGAGCAGGACGAGGACGGGCGCGAACGCCGGCATGGGCAGTCTCCGAAGGTCCATCAGTACACCCGCACCACGACCCGACGGTGGCGCGCCAGGCGCTCCTCGTCGGAGAGTCCGGCGAGCTCGCTCTCGGGCAGCGCGACGGTGTCGGCGTAGCCCTCGATGCGGATCCGCTCGTGATCGACGCCCACGGCCTGCAGCCGGGAGCGCACCGCGTTGGCCCGGTCGCTGGAGAGGTCCCAGTTGGTCCTCGTGCCCGGCGCGCCGTTGCCGAAGGGGGTGGAGTCGGTGTGGCCCTCCACCGCGAACTCGTAGGCCTGCGCATAGGGCACGAGCGTCTCCAGCATGCGGTCCAGCACGCCCTGCTGCTCGGGGCGGATCTCGGCGCTGCCGGAGTCGAACACCAGACCCGAGTTCAGCGAGAGCTTGAGGCCGTCGTCGGTGAGGTCGGTGCGGATCTCGTCCTGCAGGCCCTCCTCTTCGATGCGCTTCTCGATCTGCTCCTGGATGCTGGCCAGGCTCTCGGGCTGCTCCTCGCCGGACAGCTCCCGCGCGATCTCCTGCATGCGGGTGCGGCTGATCTCCGCCGCGCCCAGCATCATCGCGAAGAAGATGAGCAGGTTCGTGATGAGGTCGGCGTAGCTCAGGAGCCACCCCTCCTCGTTGCCGGGGCTTCGCCGCTTCACCTCACGCCCCCACCGCGCTGGCGCGGGCGGACCGGGCGATCAGCTCGCCGACGCTCTTCTCGCAGAGCTCCAGCGCCGCGATCCGCTCGTCGAGCAGGCCGCGCAGGTAGTGGCCGATGGGACCGGCGACGCCCGCGCCGAAGGCCACGCCGTACAGGGTCGCCAGCAGGGCGAGCGAGATGGCCGCACCCATGTTGGTGTCCTCGCCCAGCGTCCGGAACAGCTGGATCATGCCGGTGATCGTGCCGACCATGCCGAAGCTGGGCGCGAGCTTGGCCAGGAGCTCCCAGTTGGCGATCGCCGGCTGCCAACGCACCATCTCCTCGTTCTGCAGCTCCATGAAGGTCGCGCCGATCGCCTCCTGCGGCGCCCGGGAGAGCACCAGATCGAGCATGCGCGAGATGGCGGGGAACTGGCTGTTCTGCGCGAGCTGCACCGCCTGGGCGCGCTTGCCGTCCAGCCACAGGGCCACCAGCTCCTTGCGCTCCCGGTCCAGCGCATCGGTGCCCGGACCCAGGGTGCCGACCCCGGGGACCAGCTCGCGCAGGCAGGTGAACGTGCGCAGGGTGGTGATCGTCTTGGACGAGATGAGGATCGCCGCGAACGAGCCGCCCAGCACCATGATCAGCGCGTGGGTGTCGAACGCGCTGATGGCGTGGGTGTCGCGCTCGATGAAGCCGTACCAGACGACGAAGCCGAGCAACAGGAGTCCGAGGATCTGCACGTCAATTCCCCTGGTTTTCGTCAGAGAGCAGCTCGTCGAGCTTGCGGCGAACGGTCGGGTCCGACTCGATCTCCTCGACGGCTTCGTACACGGTGATGGCTTTCTCCCGCTCGCCGAGCAGGAGCAGGATGCTGCCCTTCGCCCGCAGGGTCTCGGGGTGCGACGGGTAGCGGGCGAGCACCAGCTCGGCCCACTCCAGCGCCAGCTCCGGGTTGCCGTCGGCGAGCGCCTTCTGCATGCGGGTCCGGGCGGTCGTGATGCTGACCTCGGGCGCGTCGGGGTTCACCCGCAGGCCGCGCTCCCGGTAGGCCTCGTCGAGCGAGGTGTCGGCGACGGTGGGCGGCGGGGGCACGAGGCGGGTCGCCGGGATGGTGGGCACGCCGGTCGCGTCCTTGCTGTGCTCGATGACGATGCGCTGCCCGCTGGCGAGCATGGGGATCTCGACCTCGGTGATGACGTCGCCGTCGTTCCAGCTCACCTTCATCGCCGTGGTCGAGCCGAAGCCGAACGGGCGCAGCTGGGTCCCCTCCTCCTCCAGCAGGGCGTCGTTCACCGCGGGGGCGGGATCGATCAGGTAGTGGGTGTAGCTGCGGGAGACGCAGCCGGCACCGACGAGCAGGAGCAGAGGTAGAAGGCGGATCATACGGACCTTCGCGGCAGGATCTGAAGTCATGGCAAGATCGGCAAGGGGGAGATGTTCAGCAGGCTGATGCCCAGCGTGAACTGACCATTGGTCGAGACGGTGGCGAGCACGCCGTAGTTGGAGCGTCCGATGGGCACGCGCACGGTGAGCACGGCGGTGATCAGCGGGTCGATGACCTCGGTGGGTCCCTGCTGGTTGCCGACCGCGCGCACGAGGCCGGTGGGAAGGGACAAGATGAGCTTGCCGCCCACTGCGGTGTTCAGCAGCGGCGTGACGTAGGCGTAGTTGGCGCCCAGGCCCAGGATCGGGTCGAAGATGGACAGGGTGACGCCGGTGAGGTGGCGGTTGTACTTGCCCCACTGGTCCGACCAGTCGACCGAGATGTGCTGGCCGGGGAACAGGCCCGCGTCGATGAACACCTGGGTGACGCTGTCGCCGCGGGCCCGGCGCTCGAGCTCCGCCGCCTGCTTGTAGGTGCGGTGCGAGCTCTCGTTCTCGAAGAGGTTCGGGTCGACGTTGCCGGCGTAGCGGACGGCGCCGGTGCGCAGGTCGACGATCTTGACCGCGAGGCCATAGGCGGTCTCGTCGATGTAGACCGCGACCCGGGCGGGCTCGGACTCCCCGCGGAGCTGGTCGTCCAGGCGCACGATCTCGTCGATGGTGACGGGGCCGGCCTGGTAGACCATCACCCCGTCCTGCACGATCATGCGCGGCGCCATGCACGCCTCGCACAGGCGCAGGCTCCCCTCGCCGAGCGTGTTCTGCAGCACCTCGATGGCCCGGGCGCCGAACCAGCCCTCGGTGTCGACGTAGCGGGGGCGCGCGCTGACCAGCAGTGCTGGCGAGAGGTCCTCCTTGCGCAGCAGCCCATCGTCGATGCGCAGCTCGAGGATCTCCTCGAGGCGATCGAAGGCATCGCGGGTGGCGTCGGGATCCGCCTGGGCGGCCCCGCCGAAGAACAGGCACCACAGCAGGATCAGAACCACACCGACACCTCCGTGCCGATGCTCTTGAGCTTGACGCCGAGCGGGGTCGCGAAGTCGCCGACGTTCTCGGAGCGGCGCAGGGACGGGTAGTGCTCGACGAACACGTCGAAGCCCATGCGGTTGCCGAGGCGCAGGTCCAGGCCGAGCAGGATGGAGCCCATGATGTAGCGGTTGTTGCCCACGTCGGAGTTGGCCGGGGTGACCTCGAAGGGCGTGGTCTGCGGGCCCCACACGGTCATGACCGCGCCGCCGAGGAACGCGTAGACGTCGGGGTGGGTGTGGGAGCGGGCCCGCCCGGTGATGAGCCGATTGATCCGGGTCTCCGCCATCAATCCCTGATAGGCCTGCGGGATGTAGCTGCCGCCCGCGGTGAGCGAGACCGTCCAGTCCAGCGACTGGGTCGTGCCCAGCTCCGCGCCCAGCTGCACCCAGGCGAACGGGGGCGCCGCGGTGCGGGAGCTGTCGAAGGGCTTGGCGTAGACCCGCGCGCCGAGGCGGCTGACGATGAAGGCAGGGCCGCGATCCCGCAGCGCGTCGAGGTACTCCTCCCGCGCCTCCTCCGCCGACTTGAGCTGATCCGGGCTGCGCAGGAGCGAGGGCGAGGCCGACGTGGTCGCGATGGTCCGGCTCCACACGATGGCGAGGCTACTGTCGACCCGAGTCAGGCGCGCCCGCAGCACGAGGTAGGCGCCCTCGGCCTCGACGTCGATGAAGAGCGCGTGCAGGCCAGACTGCACGCCCAGCTCCTCCAGCACCTCGGGCTGGTCGATCCCCCGGGTGACGACCGTGGCCTCGGGGCCGGAGCGCACGATGAGCTGGGTGCAGGCGGGGCAGTGCACCAGGGTGATGTGGGTGGTCGGGTTCTTGAGGATGACGTCGTTGACGTGATTCTCGAGCAGTGCCTGCAGCCCGGAGCCGAGCCCGACGGGCACGCTGACCCCGGCCAGCACGACGGGGGTGGGCTTGTCGAACACGGGATCCTGGGTCCACCCGTAGACGACCTCGTCGACGAGATCGTACGCGGCGAGCTGCACCTGCCCCGCGACCTTCTGGCGCACGCGCTGGAGCTCGGCGAGCGCGGCTTCCTCGGTGGGGGAGGCGGCCGTTGCCGCAGCCGGGAGGAAGAGGGCGAGGAGGAGGCTGGCGAGGAGGAGGATGTGCGAGGAGCGGGAGAGAAGGGAGTGGAGGGGCGGGAGGTGGAGTGGGAGTGGAGGGGCGGTCCCTGGTCTCTGGTCTCTGGTCTCTGGGCCCCGGGCAAAGTCGGCGGTGCTGACGTCCGGGTGCGGCCGCGAACCGTCAAGACTGCGCGCGTCATGATGAGAACGCGTCCGGCGCAGATCGCCTGCAATGTTGCGGCGCGAACCAGTACCGCCAGGGGGGCGCACCCGGCCTGTCAGTCCCGCCTCGCCGCACTGGGCCCAGAGACCAGAGACCAGAGACCAGAGACCGGCCCGCCACCACTGCCCGCCCGCAGCACCGCGACGTACCGCCTGCAGATCGGGCCGCCTCATCTGACCCACTGCCAGCCTCCATCCGCGCAGACGCCGGCGTGAAGGATCCGCTCGCGGGGATCGCGGTGGACGATGGCGAGCAGGGCGTCGGTGTCGCCGAGGCCGCCTGCCTGGACGTAGCGGCGACAGGCCGCGGGGTAGGCCTCCTGAGGGGGCATGCGGGTGAGGATCTCGAGGTCGCCGGCGGCGAGGATCGGGGTGCGGTCGCTGACGACGACGCCCTTGAGCATCAGCGCGTTCTTGGCCGCGAAGCTGATCTTCGGGGCCACGTCATCGCCGGGGTAGAAGCTCTCCACCAGCCAGGTGCGCTCGGCGAGGTCGGGCCGGGTCGCGACCGCGGCGGTGGTGAGCTCGGCGACCTGGGCGTCGAGGGTGGCGAGCATCGCGTCGTCGAGCGGGCGGCGGATGCCGGGCTTGATCACGCGCTCCTGGCAGTGGATGACCTGCCGGTCGACGTAGTCTCCGCGGGGGCGCTCGGCAGGCATGATGCCGGGCCTGACCTCGCGGGTCGCCTCCGGAGACAGGTGGGTGCAGTCGAGGCGGCGGGTGCTCTCCTTGCTCCGCGACACCGACGGCGCGGGATCGGGGCCCCAGAAGGGCCAGGCGAAGGCCTGGACCGGCAAACGGTTGGGCCAGGCGAAGGCGACCACCGCGATGGCCAGGATGGCGGGCACGAGGTTCACTCGCGCTCCCACGGGTTGTTCGTGCCCGCGGGCTTGCCGCTCCCCTCGCCTGCTCCACCGCTCGCCGGCTTGCGGTCTCCGCCCGCCGCAGGGGGCGGTGGGGCGAAGCGACCGACAGGCTGGGCCGGACCGACCTCGTGCAGGACCGAGCGGCGCATCTTCGCGTCGAACACCACCTGGGAGAGCTGGCCGTAGAGGTGGTTGGACATCTCCTCGCCCGCACTCTTCTTGCCCAGGGACAGGTCGCCGGTGTTGCCCTTGTCGCGGCCCAGCTTCTCGTCCTCCTCGCGGACGAGCCAGTCGGAGACGCGGTTGGCGATCCAGACCCCCGCCCCGTAGCGGTGTACGAGTCGCCACTTGAAGGTGTCGCGGACCAGCAGGAAGCCGTCCTCGTCGCGGACGGACAGGTCGAGCGCGTAGACCTCGTCCTCCTTCGCCGGGTAGAGGGTCAGGGTCATGCTGCTGATCAGGGCGGACAGCGTGGCGTTGGACTTGCTGATCCGTCGGGACTGCAGTCGCAACGTCAGCTTCGAGCCCGGCTCGACCTCGCCCTCGGGGGTCTCCTCGACGTCGTAGGGCATGGCCGTGTCAATGGTCGTCACGACTGCACCCTGGTTCTCGAACAGGGTGCTCACCCGGCGGCACAGCGCCAGGTTGTCCATGCGCGAAAAGCCCTCTCCGCCCGGCACACAGTGCACGGTCAGGGCCATGCCCTCGAAGTTGCGCAGGGTGGGGTCCACGACGATGGGCTGGTGGAGCCCGTCGAGGGGCTGGTAGACGTGCACGCAGCCGCCCGACGCGAGCAGGGCGAGGCCGAGGACGGCCGTGGCCGACGCTCCGAGCGTGCGGGTCATGGGGGATGAACCAGGGATTCCGGGCTCCGAGAGTGGGGGGCCGAGCGCGCCGTCCGGCGTACCTTACCGCCGGCAGGGACGGCGGGGAACGCTTGGACACCGCGGTGGGGGGCTCGTGGGACAACCGCTCGGTGTGCACTTCGCGACGAGCCTTCACCCCCCTACATCAGGATCCCTCGCTCATCGGGCTTGAGCAGCGGGGGAAGCTCGGCAACGCCCATGACCTCCATCACGTTGACGTCGATGGTGCGGCTCATGGCCATCAGCGGCAGCCCGTTCCAGAACAGGGTGAACGGGTCCTCGAGCACCCGCCCGGCCTCGCTGATGAGCGAGAAGGAGAGGCAGACGAGCACGTTGGCGGGGATGACCAGCAGGTGCAGCTCGTCGACGATGGTGAAGGGAAAGAGCAGGGAGAAGTACAGGATCAGCGTCTCGGCGATGAAGCCGTAGCCCCGGGGGAGCGGGGTCTTCTTGATGCGCTCGCAGCCGCCCTGGATGTCGAGCAGGTGCATGATCGAGCGATCGAGGCTGGCGAGGCGGAAGGGGTCGAGGTGGCCGGCGTCGGACAGGGCGACCAGCTCCCGCTGCTGTCGGTCCAGCAGCCAGTGGGTCATGTTGCTGCGACCGCGCAGCGCCTCGAGCTCGTCTGCGGACAGGTGCTGGGCGACGTCCTCGTCCTCGAGCGGATCCTGCCGGCGCAGCAGGCAGCGCAGCACGTGCACGTAGGCGGCGTGGCGGTGCACGATGCGGGTGCGGTCGGCCTCGACCTCGTCGGGCAGGTAGGCGAGCGCCTGGGTGGAGAACATGCGGCTGGTGTTGATGAGCCGCCCCCACAGCTTGCGCCCCTCCCACCAGCGATCGTAGGCGGAGTTGGTGCGGAAGCTGACGAAGATGCCCAGCGCCGCGCCCACGATGGACAGCGGGATGATCGGCAGGGTGAACGGCGGCCAGCCCAGCTGCTCGGTCGCGACGAACAGCCCGGCCGCGACACCGCCGGCTGCGGCGTAGATGAGCACGCTCTTGGACTGCCAGCGGAGCAGCGCGAGCACCGATCCGCGGTTGCTGACCATCATGGAGGGCCTCCCGTGGGGGTGTGTGTTCTACCGCAGGTGGGGAACACCTCGCCCACCATTCCGTCAGGCACCGCGGGAACGCGGGAACGCGGGGACGCGGGGACGCGGGGACGCGGGGACGCGGGGACGCGGGGACGCGGGGACGCGGGAACGCAGGAACGCGGGGACGCGAACCTCGAAGCGAACGGAGGCGGACGCATCGACAACGTCGCTTTGAAGCACTCTTTACCGCGGAGACACGGCGGCTCACGGAGGGGGCACGGAGACAGCGCGGAGGGGCGCGCGTTCGCCGCGCCCGCTCGAGCCCCTACCGCCCCTCGACCGCCATCGCGGGTCCGGCCTGGCGCTCCGCCTCGTCGATCTCCCCGTCCGCATCCACATCGGCGAAGAGACCGCTCGCCGCTTCGACGACGTCCGCGGCCGCCTCGGAGACGGGGTCGTGGGGGCCGGGGGTGACGTCGACGCCTTCCTCGACGCCGAGGCTCTCGGCGGTGACCCAGTCGGGCTCGCCCAGCTCGAGGACCCACTGGGCGCTGTGCAGGTCGACGCCGGTCGCGGACGTGAGCTGGATGCGCCACACGTCGAGCGGAAGGGTCGCCGTCCCGCCGTCGACGCCGTCGGCCAGCACGTAGGTGTCGGCGGCAGGCGCCAGGGTCAGGCCGCACCAGCTGCCCTCGGGGAGCGGGATCTCGACCGCATCGTCGACGTCCTGCAGGGCGATGGGCGTGCCCTCGGTGCCGTCGCAGTCGACCGGGAGCAGGGTGCCGTCGCCGAGCGTGATCTCGGTGAACTGAAGGCCCTCGCCCGGTGCGGCGCGCAGGCGGGCGGTGCCGGGGTTGCCGACGTAGGTGCCGTGATCGGGGATCCGCACGGTGCAGGCGGAGGATCCCAGGAGCAGGACCAGCGGGACGAGGCGGTTCATGACGACTCCTGGGCGCTGACGGCGTGGCTCAAGGGGGTGAGCTGCACCCCCAGCTGCAGGACCTGCTCGGCTTCGTCCGCGTGGGCGTCGCAGCGCTGGAGCATGTCCTGGAGGAAGTGGTGGATCTGCTGCTTGAGCTCGGGCAGGAGCGAGCTGGGGACGGCGACGGTGATGCCGGCGAGGTGGCGCTCCTCCTGGGGCATGGACGCGATGGAGTCTCGCGCCCGGTCGAGCATCTCGCGGTGGAAGTTGTGCACGGCGAGCCCGGCGACCTCGGGGGGCGTGGCCAGCGACGCCTCGCACACCTGCGCCGAGCCGTCCTCCGTGCGCTCGAGCATGCCGAGATCGAAGAGCAGCTCCAGGGCGGCGGCGGCCTCGCGCTCCCGGATGCGGGGCCGCAGGGTGCGGGCGATCCACGCAGGATCCGCCTTGAACCCCGGACACGCGGCGAGCTCGCGGATGGCGGGCAGGTACCAGGTGGACAGGTAGCGGAACGACTCGCCCTCCAGGGGGCGCGCCTCGCGAAAGTGCCGGGTGGACGCCAGTCGCTGCCACGCGGCGTTCCGCTCTTCCGGAGTGCGGGCCATGTCCAGCACCCACAGCAGCCGGAAGTACTCCGACTCGTCGGCGGACAGCTTCATGGCCGTTGTGAACGCGTCCAGGGTCTCGTCGGTCAGGTTGCGCCGCCCGGCGATGACCGAGAGCGCCAGGCTGGGGCTCTTCTGGCCGGCCATGCGCGCGAACGCCCGATGGCTGAACCGCGGGTTGGCCTCCTTCTTCCAGGCGAACCAGTCCGCCAGGTACTGGCGGTGGTCCAGCGAGGCGAAGACGGAGGGTCGCTCCGGAGGGGTGGGGCCTGATGGCGATTCCGACATGGTGAGTACACCTGACAGCACGTTCGATGCGTCACACACGTAATCTGTGATTCGACGATCGACCACGCGTTCCACCATGACGGATACGACCCTACTGACGAAGAGCCACGGTGATCTCGGCGCCGAGTCCAGCGCCGCCGTTCGCTTCTGCCGCCCACGCCGAGATGGTGTAGGTGTCCGGACCCGGCAGCTCCCACAGACCCGTGGTGAAGTCCGGCCCACTGACCGCCA
>CALATR010000244.1 GCA_937891875.1 uncultured Pseudomonadota bacterium
GGCGGCGGCGGCGGCGGCGGCTACTCCGGCGGCGATGGTGGCCGCGTCGCGGGCGGCGGCGGCTCGTACAACACGGGCTCGTCCGCCAGCAACACCGCGGGTGCGCGCTCCGGCCACGGCACGGTCACCATCGACCTGCTGTAGAAGCGCGGCTCCCAGCCTCATCGGCCCAGAGTGCCGCTCAGTCCTCGTCCTCGCCGTCGTGCTCGGCCCGCGCTGCGGCCAGCTCGGCGGGGTCGAGGGCGGGTCCATCCATCGCGGTCGCCTCGTCTTCGGCCTCGGCCGCCGCGTCCCGGCCCAGCTGCAAGGTCGGGTCCGAGAAGTCGGCGACCGCCCGTGGCGGAGGCCGCTGCCAGCCCTGCCGCGGTCCGCTGGGCGCCGTCGGCGTGCTGCCGTCCTGCCGACCGAGCGCGTCGATGTACGCCGTGTCGTAGCCGTCGTCGTCATCCGCGCCCCAGGACTCCTGGATGCTGATCAGGTCCGGCGTCGGCGGCGGCGGGCGGTTGGTCGGGGCCTTGCGGGTGGGGACCCCTCGGCTGGACAGCGCGCGCTCGATCTCGTCCAGGTCGACCTCCTCAGATCCCTTCCGCGCACGAATCCACAGCACCGTGAGCACGATGCCGGTGACGGCGCAGACGGTGATGAAGACGAGCCAGAGCAGGTCGTTCACGGAGCTCCCCGGAGCGAAGGGATTCTATCGCACCAGGGGGACGGTTCCTGAGTCAAAGAGACCTCATCTCACCGACGATCGAGTGCCATGCGCGCTCGTGACTCATCGATCAGAGTACTGGCCCCCGATCGCCGCGGTCCGGACCGACGATGGGGACGGTCCCGACGGAACCCTAGCGCGACGGCACCAGGGCTCGAACCGTGCTGTAGGAGCTCTCGCGCAGCCGGGCCGGCAGGCGGCTCCGCAGCGCCGGCGACGGGTTGGCGACCGCCACCTGGGCGATCGAGACGGCGCGCAGCTCGGGGAGATGGTCGAGGCGCTCGGTCACGGCGAGGGCGAAGCCAGGCGCGTCGGTCCGGGCGACCAGCTGCTGGACGTAGGCGAGGGCCACGTCATCGGTCTCGGCGAGGTCGGTCAGGCAGCTGGCGGCACGCAGCGGAGCCCACGGCGGCAGCTCGCGCTCGGTGGCCGCGGCGAGCGCCGTGCGCACGTCCGCGGTGGAGCCGAGGTCGAGCACCTGATCACAGGGGATCTCGCGACGGGAGGCGAGGGCGCGATCCACACCCTGCGCGACCGACTCCCCCTCGAGCAGGCTGAACGTGGTGTGGTCATGAGCGACGACGGGAGCGGGAACGTCGACGGCCTGGGGACCGTCCACGTCGGGCGCGGCGAAGCCGACGGCGGCGAGCAGGAGCACGATCACGCGACCTCCCGGAGAAGGCAGGGGGAAAGGACGAAGACGAGCATCAGCGCACCCCGCCATAGCGCTGCATCACCGAGATCTGACCGGGGGTCAGGACGTCCTGGGCGAGGCAGGTGGTCGAGTCGCACAGGGCGGTCGGGTACATCAGGTTGTCGCCGAGCTGACCCTGGCAGCCGGGGGCGGCCTGGCACTTGACCGTGTCGGACAGCGCGTCCCAGCGGGCGAAGTCGAGCTCCACCGGGTGGAACAGGCCGAGCATGTGCCCGACCTCGTGGGCCATGGTGGTGCCGAACAGGTCGATCTCATCGGCGGAGAAGACCAGGTCCGGACCGGAGTTCGCCGTGGTCGACAGGATGACGCCGCTGCGGTTGCTGGGCAGGATGCCGCCCGGAATGCTGCCGGCCGCGCCGAGCACCGCGCCGTCGACTCCGGCGATCTCATCGACCAGGACGATGTCGATGGCGAGGTCGTCCGTGGACTCGGACAGGGCCAGCCAGCCTTCGGGGGAACCGAAGCCGGGTCGGGACCACACGCCCTCGGCCAGGAGCGGATCGTCGGCCTGGGTGCGATGGGTGACCGTGACCGTGATGCCGGCCGCGGCGTAGATGTCGATCATCCGCTCCACGGCGGCGTCGACGTCGGCCTTGAGGGCGGCGTCCTCCTCCATGCCCGCGGTCCAGTGCAGGTACACCTGCAGGTCGCCGGAGGAGAAGTCGGGGTCGTTGTTGAGCAGCGCCGTGATGTCGATCTCGGAGCCCGACGACAAGGTGGCGCCTGTCGCGGTCACGGCGCCGATCGTCACCAGCAGCTTGCCGGAGCCGATGTCGGCGTCGCCATCCTGGATGGGCCAGTTGAAGTGGTTGTCCCGCTGGGCGCTGACCGCGCCGGTGGGCATCTCGTTGACGTCGACGTCGGAGAACAGGCGGCGCAACACCGTGCCGTCATCGCTCTCGACGCTGTCGACGAAGACGGTCTGGCCCTCCTCCACGTTCGTGAAGCGGAAGAGCACCTTGGACGTGGCAAAGTCCGACGGCAGGGGCAGGCGCACCTTGACCGTGCCGTCCGTGCCCGTGGTCGTCGAGCTGGTCAGGATCCGCTGGGTGTACTTGGACTCCGTGTCCCAGCCACCACACCCCACGAGACCCACCAGCACGCCACCCGCGACGAGCGTCTGGATCAAGGATCGCTTCACGCGCACCTCCAAGCCTGCTCACCCTAGCGCGTTCGAACGCGACCCGCGTGGCGAGCCCCTGACGTCGACGGATCGGGCCTGCAAAGCGTACCCCGCCAGAGCCCGAGGGTGAAGGCAGACCGCGCCCTCGGGCACTGCTACGCTCCGCCGATGCTCACGACCCTCGACATCGCGGTCATCCTCGTCTGGCTGGGGCTCTCCCTGGGCCTCGGCGTGTGGCTGTCGCGGCGCGCCTCCAGCTCGATGGAGAGCTTCTTCGCCGCGGATCGCAGCCTGCCATGGTGGGTCGTCGGCACGTCCATGGTCGCGACCACGTTCGCGTCGGACACCCCCCTCGCCGTCAGCGGCTGGGTGGCGTCCAGCGGGATCGCCAAGAACTGGGTCTGGTGGACCTTCGGCCTGACCGGCATGACCGCCGTGTTCCTGTTCGCGCCGCTGTGGCGTCGCTCCGAGGTGCTCACCGACGCCGAGCTGGTCGAGCTGCGCTACGGCCCTGGCGTCGGGACGTGGCTGCGTCGCTTCAAGGCCATCTGGTTCGGCGTCTTCTTCAACGCGCTGGTGGTCGCGTGGGTCGTGCGCGCCATGGTCAAGCTGACCACCACCCTGGTCGGGGTGGAGGAGGGCGCGGCCTTCCTGGGGGTCGCTGGCCTGCCGTCCACC
>CALATR010000245.1 GCA_937891875.1 uncultured Pseudomonadota bacterium
CACGGTGCCGGTCACCTCCTCGACGACCACGTCACGCACGCCGAAGTCGAAGCGCGCCCAGCCCTCGGCGACCGACGTGTGGGCGGTCAGCACGCCCACCAGCAGGAACCCGCCGAGCGCGGCGCCGGTGAGCAGCACTGCGGCCGCCTGGGCGACTCCGCGAGCCAGGAATTGATTGCGGGCGCGGGCATGCCACAGGCGATCGTGCGCGTCGAGGATGCCGTCGTAGCCGAACAGCGCCCACATCGCGCGGTCCTCGACCGGCTCGACGCTGAAGCACCAGTTGTCGTCGTAGGTCGACTCGATGACGACCGTGCCCTCGCGGTGGGCGTCCAGCTCCACCACGTCCACGATGTCGCCCATGCAGATCCGCGAGGTCAGCTCGCCCTCGACGTAGAGCACCTTGGCGGACAAGGACGCGAGCACCTTCGCCGCGTGCCCGCCAAAGTGCACGGCGGGCACCTGGCGCGTGCGATCGACGAACTGCCCGTCCAGGGGCGGGTCCGGGTCGAAGGGGATGAGGATCTCGTAGTTACCCTCGCTCTCGCGGATCCGTAGATACTTGCCGTCGGCGGTGATCAGGATCCACTCGTCCCACATGCGCACACGACCGGCGGTCATGCTGGACAGGCGCAGGCGCCCGATCACCTGGATGACCCGCCGACCGAACGTGCCCTTGCTCCCCAGCTCGAGCAGTCCCTCCGGCCGATGGAGCTTCAGCGGGACGTGATCGATGACCGGCGCACCCGCGGCGAAGAGATCGTGCTGTGCACCACACGCGGAGCAGACGACGGACCGGGCGCGCCCAGGATGTACGACAGGCACGTCGACGCCACAGTCCTCGCACGCAAAGCTCGGTTGGTGACCCACTCACGCTCCTCGCCCGCATCGTACGACGCGCGGGCGACACCGCACAGCCATCCCCCTGACACCACCGTGCGAACCCGGCGGCCGTCGGGGCAAACCGCCCGGGAGGAAAAAATGCAGCACGCCGTGACGAATCTGCCGGACCCCATCGAGACCGCCGACGGACGCATCCAGGTGCACCTGGTCCCGTCGGTCAAAGACAACCTGATCTGGGTGATCACGTCGACGGACACCGACGAGGCCTGGGCGGTCGACGGCCCCGAGGCGGACGGCGTGCTCGCGTTCTGCGAGGCCCACGGCAAGCGCCTCGCCGGGATCCTGAACACCCACACCCACTGGGACCACATCGGGATCAACAAGAAGCTCGCCGAGCGCGGGCTGCTCGCCGGCCTGCAGGTCATCGGCTCGGCGGAGCCCAAGGACCCCATCCCCGGCCAGACGAAGCAGGTCCGCGACGGCGACACCTTCGAGCTGTTCGGTGAGACCGTGCGGGTCATCCGCACCGACGGACACCAGGACGGCCACGTCTCCTACGTGCTCAATGACGTGCTCTTCTGCGGTGACACGATGTTCGCCGGCGGCTGCGGCTACCTCTTCGACGGCCCGCCCCGCGCCATGCTCGACAGCCTGCTCCGCCTCGCCGCCCTCCCCGGCGACACCCGCGTGTGCTGCGCTCACGAATACACCGAGGACAACCTGCGCTTTGCGTGGTTCGTCGAGCCCGACAACGCCGCCCTCGCAGCCCGCATCCGCGACGTGTGGGCGATCCGCGCCGAGGGCCGCTGCACCGTGCCCAGCACCATCGAGGAGGAGCGCGCCACCAACCCCTTCCTGCGCCCCGGCTCCCCCACCCTGCGCGCCCGGGTCGCCGAGCACCTGCCCGACGCCGACGTGAGCGACGATCTCGGTTCGTTCACCAGCACCCGACTGCTCAAGAACGCCGGTCCCCACAAGCCGCTCGGCGACGAGCCCCTGCCCCTGCAGCCATGAGTCCGTAGCACCCGCTGCCGCTCGCGTTAGGGCCGAGAGGTTGCCCGATCCCCAGGGAGGGGACGGCGGAGGGGCCCGATGCACCGCATCGTCTCAGAGGAAGACCAGCTGCTCGAGCGGATCAGCCGCACCCTGCAGGAGCACCCGTACGAGACGCCGCCGTCGGAGCAGCCGATCGTCGAGGATCTGCTCCGCCTGCGCGCGGAGATGCCGGGCGCCAAGGAAGAGGACAAGGGCGCGCTCATGGAGCAGTACAACGCGCGCCTGGCGCTGCTGGAGCAGCTGCGGGAGAGCCGAGAGCGCCCTCGCGTAGACCCGGCGAGCCCCTACTTCGCCCACATGCGCCTGCGAGAAGACGGCCGCGAGCGCGACCTGTGCCTGGGCAAGGCGACCCGCCTGGACAACGGCATCCGGATCGTCGACTGGCGAAACGCGCCGATCTCCCGGATCTTCTACCAGTACCAGCAGGGGGAGGAGTACGAGGAGGAGATGGGGGCGAAGACCCTCGTCGGCGAGGTCGTGGCGCGCCGCACGGTCACCATCCACAACGGCGAGCTGCTCCGCATCGATGCCCCCGAGGGCACCTTCCAGCGCGAGGAGGGCGGCACCTGGAACGAGCGCGCACGGCCCAGGCCGAAGCTGCTGGGCGGCGAGGGTGCTGCGCTCCGCTACCACACCGACGGTGCCGGAACCGAGCGGCGCCTGGGCACCAACCTCGAGGGGCATCGCCGGCGGGCCGACAAGCGTCTGCCCGACGTCGCCGGCCTCATCGACCCCGACCAGTTCGAGCTCATCACCCGACCCGACTCCGGCTTCGTCGTCATCCGCGGCAGCGCCGGCTCGGGCAAGACCACGGTCGCCCTGCACCGAATCGCCTGGCTCGCCTACGAGGACGCGGCGATCAACAGCGGCCGTACCCTCTTCCTCGTCTTCAGCAAGGCGCTCCGCGACTACGTCGGCCACGTGCTGCCCGCCCTCGGCGTGCCCCGCGTCAAGGTGGACACGTTCACCGACTGGGCCCGCACCCTGCGCCGCCGCCACTTCCCCCAGCTTCCGAAGCGGATCCGCGAGGACACGCCCAGCGCCGTGCTCCGGCTGAAGTCCCACCCGCTGATCCTGCGCGCGCTCCAGGAACACGTCGCCCTGGAGGACGGCCCGTCCAACGTCGAGCAGGTCATCGACGACTGGGCCAGCGTGCTCATGAACGGCGCGCTCCTGACCCGGCTCATGGAAGAGGAGTTCCCAGGCTCGTTCTCTGCCATCGAGATCGAGAAGATCTCCGTGTGGTGCCGGGACCGCCACGAGGAGCTGGTCGCCTGGATGGAGGGCGATGACGAGGTCAAGCCCGAGCTGGACGAGGAGGATGACGCCCTGCTCCTGCGCGCCTGGCAGCTGCGGATCGGCCCCCTGCGCGACAAGGGCAAGCGCCCGCTCACCTACCGCCACGTCGCCATCGACGAGGTCCAGGACTTCACCCCGCTGGAGGTCCGGGTCCTGCTGGGCTGCCTGGACGCCCGCCAGAGCATCACCCTGGCCGGCGACACCCAGCAGCACGTCATGAAGGACGCCGGCTTCACCTCCTGGGCCGACTTCTTCCGCCACCTCGGCGTCGAGGGCACTGCGGTCGACACCCTGCGGGTCAGCTACCGCTGCTCGCGGCAGGTCGTGAAGTTCGCCATCGACGTGCTGGGCGACCTCGCCGAGGACGATCCGCCCCAGGTGACCCGAGAGGGCCCGCAGGTGGAGCTCTTCCGCTTCACCGACGCCGGCGCCGGCGTGGCCTTCCTGGCCGAGGCCCTGACCGAGCTCCTGCGCGAGGAGCCACTCGCCAGCGTCGCCGTGCTCACCCCCGACTCGACCAGCTCCCAGACCTGGTTCGAGGGGCTGCACCGCGGCGAGGTCCCGCGCCTGCGCCAGGTGGTCGACCACGAGTTCAGCTTCGCCCCCGGCGTCGAGGTGACCGAGGTGGCCCAGGTCAAGGGCCTCGAGTTCGACTACGTCGTGCTCGTCGACGTCGGCCCCTGGGAGTACCCCGACACGTCCGCCGCCCGCCGCCTGCTGCACGTCGGCGCAACCCGCGCGGTGCACCAGCTGTGGGTCATGACCTCGGGCGAGCCCTCGCCGATCGTGCGCGAAGCGATGGCCAAGTCTGCCGAGTGAGCGTCCGGGGGTGGCCGCGCCCGGTTAGCCCCGCACCATGCCCGATCTGCCAGTCAAAGACGAGGTTCGTGCGCTGGTGCGCCACGGCCGGGACGCGGTTGCCGCTGCGTCCGGGCTGACCGCACTCGTGTGGGTCACGACCCTGTCCGACTGGTTCCTGGGCGGCATGATCTCGACCTGGTCGGTGCGCCCCTGGACCCTGGTCGGTCTGCTCGGCATCCCGGTCATGCCCTTCGTGCACGGCGGGATCGCGCACCTGCTCATGAACACCCTCGCCGCCATCCCCCTGATGTTCCTCGCCGCCGAGCGCAAGGTCCGCGACGTCTTCGTCGTGGCCGCGGTCAGCACCCTGACCGGCGGGCTGGGCGCGTGGCTGTTCGGGGGGGCCGGCACCCTGCACGTGGGCGCGTCCGGCGTCATCTTCGGCTGGCTCGGGTTCGTGCTCGGACGCGGGATCTTCGAGCGCCGTGTCGTGCCGATCGTGCTCTCCCTGGTGGCCGCGGTGCTCTACGGCGGCAGCCTCACCCTGCTCCTCCCCGTCGCTGTCGGGATCAGCTGGCAGGCCCACCTCTTCGGCCTCCTCGGCGGCCTCCTGGCCAGCTCGGTGCTCGCCCGGCGGCTGCGCGACGACAAGGTTCGCTAGGGTGGTCGCACTGCTGCTCGCCGGCCTGCTGGGTTGTCCCGGGGCCGAGGCTGCCGAGCGTGCGTCCCGGCAGGAGGCCGTGCCGCAGGAGCGTGCGCGCGCCCCCTCCGTCGCCGATGCCACCGGGCCCATCACCCTCGACGGCGTGATGGACGAGCCCGACTGGCAGCTCGCCGAGCCGGTGACCGACTTCGTGCGCTTCCAGCCCGTCGCCGGGGACGCCCCGCCGGGTCGCACCGAGGTCCGCTTCCTCCAGGACGACCGCTTCCTGTACGTCGGCGTGCGGATCACCGAGGCCGACTACCCCATCCGCGCCCGGATCAGCCGCCGCGAGGACATCAACGCCGACGATCAGGTGGGCATCTACCTGGACACCTTCCGCGACGAGCGCACCGGCTACATCTTCTACTTCAACGGCCGGGGCATCCAGCAGGACATCCGCGTCGGACCCGGCTTCTCGAGCTTCGACTGGAACACGGTCCTGCGCACCGGCGGCCAGGTCCACGAGGACGGCTTCACGCTGGAGCTGGGCATCCCGTGGCGCTCGCTGAAGTACCCCAAGACCGACGGGGACGCGGCGCAGACCTGGGGTCTGATCCTCACGCGGAAGATCCCCAGCGAAGGCGCGAAGTACAGCTTTCCCGTGACCCAGCGCAACCACCCGCGCCTCTTCACCCAGGCGGCCGAGCTGCCCGGCGTGCGCCCGCCTCCCCGGGGCAGTGGCCTCGAGATCACGCCGAGCATCACGGTCATCCAGCAGGCGAGCCGCCACCCGGAGACCGACGCGCTGGAGTGGATCGACCTGAACCCGCAGACCGACGGCGCGACCGGGCGCTGGCTGCGGGTCATCCGCCCGTCCCTGGACACCCGCCTCGGCATCACGCCCAACATGGGGCTCGCGGCGACGATCAACCCGGACTTCAGCCAGGTGGATCAGGACCCCACCTTCATCGACCTGAACCAGCGCTTCGCCTTCTTCTACGCGGAGCGTCGGCCGTTCTTCCTGGATGGAAGCGAATACTTCGCCGATCACAACGCCACGTTCTACAGCCGCTCCATCGTCGACCCGCTCTACGGCGTCAAGCTGTCCGGACGCGCCGGCCCGTGGTCGGTGGGGGCCGTGCACGGCCTCGATCGCAACCCCTACGCCTCGGTCCACGAGCGGGAGACGCCAGGGTTCACCGAGGACGACGTCGCTGACGCCTGGGCCGCCACCGAGGTCGCGCGGATGCGGGTCGACGCGTTCGGCGAGGGGTTCATCGGCGGGACCTTCGCCGACAAGCGCATCATCGGCCGCGACCAGACCCAGCGCGGGTCGTACACCAGCCTGGGTGCCGATGCCCGGGTGCCCCTGTCCGAGCGCTGGAACCTGGACCTCCGCAACCAGCAGAGCCTCACCGGCGACGACCCGAAGGCCCTGATGTGGGGCCAGGACGTCGGGTTCGCACTCAACCGCGCGAGCGGGATCGGCTGGGGCACGACCCTGTCCGCCAGCGACAAGACGCTCGGCTTCCGGCGGGAGACGGGCTTCCTCAACCAGTCCGGCCTCACCAACTTCAACGCCCAGGTGGACTACACCTTCGAGCCCGAGGGCGGGATCGACACCATCACCCCCAGCGTGCAGACGTCGGGGCAGGTCGAGCGCAACGGCGAGCACCAGGTCTGGGCGGGGGGCAGCGTCGGCACTCGGATCAACGGCATCCACTACCTCGAGGGCTGGGGCGGGGTCGGCCGGCTCGCCGAGGGCATCGAGAACCCGGAGACGGGAAGATCCGAGGCCATGGTCAGGGTCGACGCCCCCTACGGCGGGGCGTCCTACGGCGCAGAGCTGGGGCGGGTCGTCGCCCTGTCCGGCTGGTTCGAGGTCCAGCGGGTGCTCGACTTCGCCAACCTCGCGCCGGCC
>CALATR010000246.1 GCA_937891875.1 uncultured Pseudomonadota bacterium
CGCCAACCTAGCCGGGCAGGTGCAGGTAGTCCGCGAGGCCGAGCACCGCGCCGATGGCGAGCACTGCGACGCCATCCAGCATGCCGGACAGGCAGCAGCCCCCCGCCGCACCGACCACGCCCTTGAGCCAGTCGCGCACGCCCTTCACCGAGAGCGAGCCCCCGAGCGCCGCGGCGCCGAGGATCGCCGTGCCCCAGGCCACACCGGGTATGGGGATGAGCGTGCCCAGCGCCGCTCCGATCGCAGCCCCGGTCGCCGCCCCTGCGGATCCGGCCATCGCGCGACTGGACAGCGCCGGGCCGAGCACCTGCCCCAGGGTGCCCGCCGCCATGAAGAGGGTCGCGAGGACCAGGGCCTCCCGGGTCACGATCTCGAAGCCGGTGAGCCCGGCGAACGCGACCAGGCCGAGCAGGGCGACCGCACTGCCCGGGAACCCCGGAACGAAGACCGCCGCCAGACCCAGCACCAGGCCCGCCGATGCGCACACCCAGGCGATGATCTCGGTCACAGCGCGGCCCCAGCGGAATACAGCACAGCCCCACCGAGAGAGAATGACATGGAATACCGCGGTCTGACGTTGGATCGCTTCCAGGCGGAGGCCATCGGACACCTGCAAGAAGGCAGGTCGGTCCTGGTCTGTGCGCCAACGGGAACCGGCAAGACCATCATCGCCGACTGGGTCGTCGACCAGGCCCTGCAGTCGGGCAGGCAGGTGGTGTACACGGCGCCGATCAAGGCCCTCTCGAACCAGAAGTTCCGAGACTATACCCGCCTGCACGGCGAGGACCGCGTCGGTCTGGTCACTGGCGACCTCGTGATCCGCCGAGACGCCCCCTGCCGGGTCATGACCACCGAGATCCTGCGTAACATGCTGCTGGGCGACGAGGACCTGTCCCGTCTGCACGCCGTGGTCATCGACGAGATCCACTTCCTGGACGACCGCGAGCGCGGCACCGTCTGGGAGGAGATCCTCATCTACCTGCCGCCCCACGTGCTCATCGTGGGCCTGTCCGCCACGCTCTCCAACCAGGCCCAGTTCAGCGCCTGGCTGTCCAGCGTGCGCGGCGCGAAGGTCGAGGTCATCGTCGAGGAGACCCGGGCCGTGCCCCTGCGCTTCCACATCGCCTGCGTCGAGACCGGCATCATCGACCCGGACGAGTACGACAACCGCTGGCGCAAGCACCAGCGCGACACCCGCTTCGCCGTCGACCACCGCGGCCGCGGGCGGAACAGCCGGGGGCGCGGTCGGGACGGTCGCGGCTCGGACCGCCAGGGTCGGGGACGGGGACGGGACTCGCGAAAGCAGCGCTTCGTCCGGCGGACCCGGCACAGCGACATCATCAAGATGCTCGTGCAGGCGGACCTGCTGCCGTGCCTGTACTTCTGCTTCTCGCGGCGCGACATCGAGAGCCAGGCGCGGTGGCTCGCCCGCAACATCCGCGGGGACATCCTCGATCATCGTGAGGCTCAGGAGCTGGACCTCCGCCTCGCCCGGGCGCGAGAGGAGCTCGGCAGCACCCTCACCCACGACCTGTTCCAGATGTACAGCCAGGGCATCGCGTTCCACCACGCCGGCCTGCACGTCTCGCTCAAGGCGCTCGTCGAGGAACTCTACGAATCCAAGCTGGTGAAGATCCTGTACTGCACCAGCACGTTTGCCCTGGGCCTGAACATGCCCGCCCGCTCGGTGGCGTTCGAGGGCCTCAAGAAGTTCGACGGGCGGGGGATCAACCCGCTGACCGTGCGCGGCTTCATGCAGAAGGCCGGCCGCGCGGGACGCCGGGGACTCGACGATGTCGGGCACGTCGTGCTGCGCATCGACCTCGAGGAGTACGCCGAGCTCCGCCCGCTGCTCAAGGCCTACTTCGAGGGTCGACCCGAGCCGGTCCGCAGCTCGTTCAACCTGTCGTGGAACTCGGTCATCTCGCTCATCGAGCGGGAGGATCGCGACCGTGTCCGCGAGATCGTCGAGAAGAGCTTCCTCGCCTGGCACCTCGATCGCATGGCCCAGCGCCACCGCGACGACGCCGAGGGCCTCATCGCCAAGGCCGAGGACGCGTCGGACAACCACAAGGCGCGCCGTGCACGGAAAGAGGCCAAGAAGCTCTATCGGCGGGCGGATCAGGCCGAGTCGAAGTGCTGGATGGCGTTCGTCGAGAAGGAGCGCTTCCTGATCGGCCACGGCTATATCCAGGAGGATGGCGGCTTCAACGCTGGGGCCAAGGTCCTGCGCCACCTGCAGATCGCCGAGATCCTGGTGACCGAGCTGGTGCTGTCCGGGCTGCTCGAGGATCTCGACGATCCCACCCTCTTCGGCGTGCTCTGCGCCCTGGTCTCGGACTTCCCGCGCAAGGCCCAGCGCCGGTTCGGCCTGCCCCGCCCGGTCCGAGATCTGGCGCGTCAGATCGAGGCCGTGCGCCAGTCCGGCCCCGTGCTGGACGCGGAGGACCTCACCAAGATGGAGGTCACCTTCGCCCCGTCCTGGATCCCGATGGGCCAGGAGTGGGTCCGCGGTCAGGATCTGCAGGGGATCCTCGACATGCTCGACTCGGAGATCGACATCGCGGGCGACGTGGTGGGAACGTTCCGGCGGGCCAAGGACCTGTGCAAGCAGCTGTCTGATGTGTACCAGGACATGCCCGATCGGTCCGAGGCACTCCGGGATCTGGCACGGCGGGTCAGCAGGGACGAGGTGGAAGTCGTGGACTGAGCGACACTCTGCGACATTTCAGAATTTGCAGATCTGCATATATCCGTTATGTTCGATGTACGCAGGCAGCAGCGTCGAGGTCCCCACGTCGGGTTCATCCTCCGCAACATCCGCCTGCGCACTCGAACCATGGAGCGCTGTTTGCAGTTTCAGCCAGGAAATGCCGTCGTCGTGCCCGGACTGGGCGTCGGAACCCTCACCCACGTCGAGGACGTACCCCTCGACGACACCTCGGAGCGGGCCTACCGCATCGAGTTCGCCGACCGGAAGGGCCGCATCTGGATCCCGACCGACCGCGCGGGCGAGATCGGCTTGCGCGGGGTGATGCCGGAGGACCTGGCCGAAGAGGCGTTCGAGGTCATCTCCTCGCAGAAGGCTCCCAAGAAGCGCGCCCACTGGAACCGTCGCCGTCGCCGCTACGAAGAGGCGCTGTCCAGCAACAAGCCCCGCGAGGTCGCAGCGCTGGTCGGTGAGCTGGCCGCGGTGAAGAACGTGAAGAAGGGACCGCTCTCGTTCGGCGAGCGCAGGCTCTTCGAGAAGGCGATCGAGCTGTTCGTCGGCGAGGTCAGCGTGGCTCTCGGTGTCGCAAGGGCGACCGTGGAGAAGCGGCTCGAGCGGGTGATGGCTGCGGCGTAGAGCCGGAAGTCGGCCTGTGCCGGATTGGCGCCTCCGGCGTCCGAGAATGGCGGTGATGCGTACGTCTGTTCTCACCACGGAGAAGCGGAGGACCGGAGGCCTGACGGAGAGAAAAACCGCTCACCTTCCCGACCGTGCAGCATTTCGATCCGCCGGGACAATCGACCAAGGTCCCGCGGCCGAAGAGAACCTTCCTCCGTCAGATCTCCGGAGCTCCGCTTCTCCGTGGTGACAGTCACCGCGCGGAGCGTCGACGCTCTGCGGGGCCGACCCCCTCACACTCTCAATCCGCCTCGAGATCGAACTCCAGCCGAAACCGCGTCCCCTCGATCAAGAGCCGGATCTCGTTCCGCGTCACCGCCAGCCGATCCGGCACCGGAAACCGCTTGATCTCCCGCACCAGGTCCGGCCAGGCCTTCTCGAGGTCGGCTTGCAGTGCACGTTGCACGTCTGCAGGCACCTCGCGCAGCAGGTCCGCCGACGCAGAGCCGACGAAGCGGAGCTTGTTGTCGAGGGCGGGAAACTGGAAGATGCTGCCGTCGTCGAACGTCAGGTCCAGCGTGCTCGCGTCGGCGGCGATCTGATGGGTGCGAAACAGCTCGAGCAGCGTGCCGAGCAACACCCGATGGAACCAGCTCCACATGGGGCCTCCGTAACCGACCGCGAGCGACGAGCGGGCTCGCCTAGGGCGCGTGCCGGACGTCGCGGCCGTCGACCAGGAAGACGATCATCTCGCCGACGTTGACGGCATGATCGGCGATCCGCTCGAGGTGGCGGGAGATGCTGGTCAAGGCGAGGGCGCGCTCGGCCTGGGAGGGATGGGCGCTCATCGCGTCGAGCCAGCGCTGGAAGGACTCGCGGTTGAGACGGTCCACCTCGCGGTCGCGCTCACGCAGGCCGGCGGCGACCTCGGGATCGTCGCTGACGAAGGCGTCGGCGGCGACGCGCACCATGTCTGCCGCCAGCTCGCCCATGCGCACCAGGTCGAGGTGGGGCTGCACGCCGCTGCCCCGGGTGAGCTCCAGGCCGCGTCGGGCGATGTTGACGGCCAGATCGCCGATGCGCTCGAGGTCCGTGACCGCCTTGAGCACCGTGGTGACGAGGCGCAGGTCCCGCCCGACGGGCTGGCGCAGGGCCAGGAAGCGCAGGCAGGCGCGATCGACCTCGATCTCGAGACGGTCCAGCTCCTGGTCGGTCTCGATGACGCTGCGGCCGAGCTCGGCGTCGCGCTCGACGACGGAGCGGACCGCCCGGCGCACCATGGACTCCGCCCGCACGCACATCTGCAGGAACAGGGTGCGGATGTGATCGATGTCGTAGTCGGTCGCGGACTCGTGCACGGCTACCCAGGGTCGGGGTGACGTCACCCCACCCACACAGAGTACCCGTTGCGCCCGCAAATGGGCTCGCCCACGGCCGAATTCGCGAGGATGACAGGCGTTCGTCACACACCCGCGGTTCCGTGTCCCGGGAGCGACGACCGGCAACGTCACCGAAACCGGCGGGACAGGTACGCCTGGGTCGCGGGCTCGCGGGGGTTGGTGAAGATGTCGCCGGTCGGGCCCTGCTCGACAAGGCGGCCCTGGTCGAGCAGCGCGACCGTGTCCGCCACCCGACCCGCCTGGGACGCATCCACGGCACTGATCAGGACCGTCACCTGGCCGCGCAGCGAGCGCACGACCGACTCCACCCGGGTGGCGTCTGCAGGGTGCAACCAGCGGGTGGGCTCGTCGAGCAACAGTGCGCGTGGCTGCAAGGCGAGGGCGCGGGCAATGCACAGCAGCTGTCGCTGTCCGGCACCCAGGCTGTCCGCCGAGACCGAGCGGTCGGGGATCTCGTCCCACAGGCCGACCTTGCGCAGGGCCTGCTCCACCCGGCGGGCGCGCTCACCGGGTCCGATCCCGGCGAGCACCAGACCAAACGCGACGTTGTCAGCCACGGATCGCGGGAAGGCGGTCGGACGCTCGAACACCATGCCCACCTGGCGGCGCAGGGCGGTCGGGTCGACCTCGGCGGTGTCCTGACCATCGAGGAGCACGCGGCCGTCGACCTTGAAGCTGGGGTCGAGCTCGGCGAGGCGGTTGGCGATCTTCAGCACCGTCGACTTGCCCGCGTTCGGCGGTCCCATCAGGGCCAGCACGGTGCCGGGCTCGACGGTGAGCTCGATGTCGGCGAGCACCTGGTTCGACCCGTACCAGGCCGAGATGCCCGCCAGCCTGAGCCGTGCGCTGCTCACTGCATGCTCCAGGAGTCCGGTCGGTCGATGAGCGTGGAGAGGACGCGCAGGGCGGTGGCCAGGGCCAGCACGCCGAGGGCGAGGGTGGCGGCGGCGGCGAGATCCCCGCTGGCGGCGCGGTGCACGATGTCACCGGCGATGGGCAGGCCGGCCTCGGGCGAGAGCACGACCAGCGGCGCGGCGATGCCGACCAGCCGGGCGAGCGCCCGCAGCCCCGCAGCGGCAAACCCCTTGGCAGAGGCGGGTCCGACGACGAAGAGCAGCACCTGCAGCGGGGTGGCGCCGAGGGCCTGGGCGGCGAGGCGCTCCTCGGGCTCGGCGCGGTCGAGCACGGCAGCGAGGGCCACGGTCAGGGACGGGGCGATCGCGAGTGCGAGCACGACGATGACGACCGCAGGACCGAGGGCGGGGGCGAGGACGGCGCCGACGACGCCGACCACGAGGGCGGGCACACCGTCGAGGGCGGCGACCAGCAGGCCGAGGGCGTCGCGCAGGTTGCCGGCGGGCAGCACCTGATCGAGGGCGACCGCAGTGGTGACGGCGAAGGGTGCTGCGAGCAGGACGGCAGCGAGCACCACGGGTCCGGTGTGCAGTATGGAGCCGCCGAGCAGGGGCAGGGCTCCCGGCGCCGCGGTCGCCACGAGCACCCCGAGGCCCGCGGCGAGCACGGTCACGACGACCACGAGCGAGGCCCAGCCCCACAGGTGCACCAGCACGCCGAGCCAGCGGGTCATGAGCGCCGCTCCACCAGCACGCCAGCCGTCCAGGTGACACCGCCGAGCACGGCCAGTGCGAGTGCCGCCGCCGGGGCGACCCCACCCTCGCCAGCCCCGGCGCCCACCATGCCCAGGGCGACTGTGCGGGTCAGCACGCCGAGTCCGCCCGACACCCCGTCGAGCACCAGGAGCACGATGACGGTCTCGCCGATGGCGCGGGCCAGGCCGGCGAGCACCGCCCGGAGGAGATCCGCGCCCGCACGGGGAAGCACCACCGCAGCGACCGCCTCGCCCGGTCTGGCGCCGAGCGCGATGGCCTGCAGCACCTCGTCACCAGGCACCCGGTCGAGCGCCTGCACCGCGCGGGCAGCCACGGTGGGCACGGCGGTGATCGCGATCGCGCCGGTCAGCAGCGCCCAGGTACCGAACACGGTGCTGGCGGGCACGAGCAGGATCGGGACGAGCAGGCAGGCGGGCGGGATGTCGCCCACGACGCGCACGATGCCGGTCGC
>CALATR010000247.1 GCA_937891875.1 uncultured Pseudomonadota bacterium
AACCACGTCGGTCGCGCCGGCTACCGCGAGATCTGCGCCGGCCTGCGCGACGCCCGGGACAAGGTGATCGGCGGGATCGGCGCCATCGACGGCCTGCGGGTCCTCACCGCACCCGAGATGTGCCTGGTCGCCTTCGTCTCCGACGATCCGGACGTCGAGATCTTCCACCTCGCCGACCTGATGATCCGCCGGGGCTGGTACGTGCAGCCCCAGCTGGGCATGACCAACAGCCCGCGGAACGTGCACCTGACCATCACGCCCGCCAACGTGCCCCACATGGACCGCTTCCTCGTCGATCTGGCCGAGGCCATGGACGAGGCGCGCCGGGTCGAGACGCCGGAGATCCCACCGATGCTGGCCATGGCCATCGAGACCATCGACTTCTCCAAGCTCGACGACGCCACCTTCGATCAGCTCCTGCAGGCGGCCGGGCTCGGCGCGGGCGGTGATCTCCCAGAGGACCGGGTGATCATCAACCTGCTCCTCGACCGTCTGGACGCGGCCGCCCGGGAGCGGATCCTGGTGACCTTCTTCAACGGCCTGTACGTCCAGTAGGACCGCGCGGGCGCTACTCGACCGTCACCATGCGGGTCATCATCTCGCCGCCCCGGCTGAACTCGACGTAGATCGAGTCCTTTCGCTTGACCTTGCGCACCGCGGCGAAGGCCTGGGGCAGGGTGCGGACGTTCTTGCCGTTGATCGTGTGCACGACGTCGCCGCTGCGCATGCCCACCTGGGCCAGCGGGCTGCCACACGCGATGCGGTAGAGCTTGAAGCCGTCGTTCTTGCCGTTCTCGCCCTTGTGCCAGGCGACCCGGGCGAGCTTCATCGCCTCCTCGACCGTGGAGTAGTGGTCGATCACGTCGCGGCGGATCGTGTAGCGATCCCCGTACATGTGCTCGATGCCGTCCACCGGATCCTGGCAGCGCTTGCCCTTGGCCTTGGCGCGGGCGGCGGCAGCGCGCTCACGCTGTTCCTTCACCCGGGCGATGTAGCCGGTGGCCTGCGCCGGACCGCGTGCATTGCGCACCGTGTCGACCCGCACGGCGTTGTGGACCGGGCTGTCGTCGGTGGTCGCCTTGCGGTTCTCCGCGGTGGGGCGCTCGGTGCGGATCTGCAGCAGGTCCGACTCCTGGGAGCGCGGCTGCGACTCCTCGGCCCCCCCCGCCGGAGCGGGGTTGACCGCGGCCTGGTCCACCTGGTCCTTGCCCGACGGACCGGGCTCGTCGATGCCGACGTAGACCACGGGATCGTCCTCGCCGGTGCCCATCCACTCGACGTCAGCGGCCTCGATCAGATCGGGCAGCACGACCCCGCCCGCCATCAGCGCGGGCAGGCCGAACGCACCCAGCACGATCCCGGCCGTCGCCATCAGCTGGCGACCGGTCTTCAGGGTCTTGAGCACGGGGTTGGACATGTGGACCTCCGGGGGCGACGAGGAATGCTCGTCGGATCCAGGGACGACCTCTACCGGTGCACCATTCGGTCGCGCGCGTCGTTGCAAGGAATGGGACATCCCAGAGCATCGACATTGACAGCTATCGGCCGGCGGCAAATGTTGCATGCCGATGGAGGCAAGCATGCGCCCACTGATCCTGCTGATGGCCCTCACCCTGCCCGCACTCACCGCCTGTTCGTCGGATGCGGACGGTGACGGGTTCAACGTCGACGAGGACTGCAACGACAACGACGCGGACATCAACCCGGACGCGCCGGAGGTCTGCGACGGCGTCGACAACAACTGCGACGAGGCGATCGACGAGGGCGTCACGACCACCTTCTACAACGACCAGGATCGCGACGGCTACGGTGATCCCGACATGCCCATCGAGGGCTGCGAGGTCCAGGTCGGCCA
The DNA here is from genome assembly GCA_937891875.1 of uncultured Pseudomonadota bacterium. GTDB lineage: Bacteria > Myxococcota_A > UBA796 > UBA796 > REDI01. The sequence continues at coordinate 1,856 of CALATR010000247.1, forward strand.
GTCCGAGAACGCCGACGACTGCGACGACGACGAGGACAACGCCTTCCCCGGCAACGACGAGATCTGCCTGGACAGCATCGACAACGACTGTGACGGCGACGTCGACGAGGACAGCGCGGTCGACGCCACCACCTGGTACGCAGACAGTGACGGCGACGGCTTCGGTGAGGACGGCACCGCCCGCCAGGCCTGCGCCCCCGGTGACGGCTGGGCCGCGGACGCCGGCGACTGCAACGACGACGAGGCGGACATCAACCCCGGCGCAGACGAGATCTGCGGCGACGAGATCGACAATGACTGCAAGGACGGCGTGGACGACGCCGGCGCGGTCGACGCGGCCAAGTGGCACGACGACGCGGACGAGGACGGCTTCGGCGATCCTGCGGTGAGCCAGCGCGCCTGTGAGCAGCCGGAAGGCTGGGTCAGCGATGACACCGACTGCGACGACACCGACCGCCGGGAGTACCCGGGTGTCGAGTGGTACCCGGACGCCGACGAAGACGGCTACGGCCTGCTCGGCTCGACCCCGTCCGAGTGCGAGCGCGCGAACCCGACCGACGCCACCGAGGGCGGCGACTGCGCCGATGACGACCCCGACATCAACCCCGGCGCGGACGAGATCTGGTACGACGACGTCGATCAGGACTGCTCGGGCGGCTCCGACTTCGACCAGGACGGCGACGGCTACCTCTCCGCGGACGAGGCGGACGGCGAGGACTGCGACGACACCGACGGCGGCATCAACCCGATGGGCACCGAGGTTCCGGACGGCGTCGACAACAACTGCGACGGGTTCTGCGACGAGGGCTCGTTCAGCGCGGGTGACCTCATCATCACCGAGATCATGCAGAACCCGGCCCAGGTGGACGACACCGTCGGCGAGTACTTCGAGGTCTACAACAACAGTAGCCGGGACATCACGATCTGCGGCGGCTGGACCATCGCCGACGCGGACGCCGACTCGCACGAGATCACCGGCGGCCCGTACGTCATCAAGTCCGGCGACTGGTTCGTGTTCGGCGCGGACGCCGACACGTCGGTGAACGGCGGCGTCACGGTGGACTACGAGTTCGACCGCGCCGACTTCCAGCTGTCGAACTCCGACGACGAGATCACGATCCTGGTCGACGACACCACCGGGGCGTTCACCATGGACAAGCTGGCCTACGACGGCGGCACCGACTGGCCCGACCCGACCGGTCAGTCCATGAACCTCGACCCGGACTACCGGGACGCCACCGACAACGACGATGGCGGCAACTGGTGCGCCACCAACATGACCGCCATGTCCGCGGGCGACCTGGGCACCCCGGGCGCCGCCAACGAGGAGTGCAGCTTCTAGCGCTGCTTCTCGTCTGTTCCCGCCCAGGACGGATCCCGCCGCCAGAGCGTCACGTCGCTGTGGCGGCGCTGCCGTGTCCGCGGGTGAGCATGGCGCATGCGATGCCTCCTGACCGTGCTGCCCCTGATCCTGCTCGGCTGCTCCGGAGCGAGCTCCGACGTCGACGGGCGTGACGCCGTGCTGATCGAGTGGCTCCAGCGGGACAACGCCCTGTGGCTCGGTCGGGATCCGGCGCTGCTCACGGGAAAGTACGACCGCATGGCAGAGAGCCCCTACGACTTCATGCGGGGCACCGCGGGGCTGTTCCACGAGGATCTCCGCCGGCTCTCCCTCGATCCGGTCGAGCGCGGCGCAGACCTGGGCCTGGTCGCCACACCCGACGCAGCCAGCGTGCTGATCCTCGGCGATCCCCACCCCGAGAACCTGTCCACCTTCTACGCAGACGACGCCCCAGGACCGATCGTCGGGGAGGCCAGCCCCGAGCTGACCGTGGCCTGGGCCGATCTGGACGCCGCCGGCCCAGGACCCTGGCTGGCTGACCTGCGCCGCGGCGCGCAGGGCCTGCTGCTCTTCGTACAGGACATGGAGGGCTGCGACGACAGCTGTCAGATCGCCACGATCACCGCCTTTGCCGCTGGCTATGACGAGGGCGTACGCGCGGTGGCGGACGGCGGTCCGACCATCTTCCTGGAGGGCGACCTGCGCGGGAACCCCTTCGTGGGGGACCTGCTGGCCGAGGCCACCGAGGAGGGCGCCGAGCGCAACCGCCTGCGCGGGAACACCGAGCAGACCGAGGCCGGCCGCAGGTTCGAGGTCCTCGCCACCCTGCCCGAGACCGGCCGGGGGCTCCTGGCACCCACCGGCCGCGAGCGGGTGATCGCCGAGCGAATCCTGGCTGCCTACGCCGAGAACGACGGACGCCCCTTCCGGGTGCTCGACGTGGCGCGCCGCTACGGCCAGGGCGTGTCCAGCTTCCCCGCCACCCGCTTCGTCATCCTGTGGGACGAGGGCGATGACGGCCCCGACGACGACCGCCTGCTCAACGCCCGCGAGGTGCTGGACCCGCCCGTCTACGCGGGACCCGGCCGCCCCGCCGCCGCCACCTTCCGCTCCAACGGGGAGCGGGTGCTCACGACCTCGCGGGTGCTCTGGCCCCGGCCCGACCTGGACCCCCGGGTCGGGTACGCCGACGACGGCCTCGCCAGCTACAAGTTGCTGTCCTGGGGCAGCTGGTACCAGGGGCTCGACCACGGCAAGGCGGCCGACGTCTGGAACGACGGGGACGCCACCCTCGCCGACCTCGAGGCCCTGGGCCGCGGGATCGGGGCCGCCCTCGCGTTTGCTCACTGCCGCGGTACCACCGCGTCCGGCGAGCCCGCCTGTCCGGAGATCCGCGCCGATCTGGGCGAAGATCCTGCCATGCTGCCCACCGCACTCCCGCCGGTCTCCCTGCGCGACCGCGACCGGGCGCTGGACGACCACGCCCGCTTCCTGCGCCTGCGCGAGGCCCACGGCCCGCTCCTGGGCGCCGACATCTACGCCGAGGTGGCCCCGTGAACCTGATGGAGACCATGACCTGCCTGGCGCTGAGCTCGGGCTGGCCGGTAGCACCGGAGATGGGTGCCGAGCAGGTCGACGCGCCCGCCTGCGTGCTGGCCGACCTCGACCTGGCCGGCCGCCTGGAGCACGTCCGGCCCGATCCCGGCCTCGCCACGAACTTCTCTCTCCAGCGCGCCCGCGCCGAGCTGGGCCTGGTCACCGCCCAGAACATCAGCGGACGGGTGGCCATCGACGCCCGCCGCTCGGCCCCGGACAGCGGCTACCTCGGCCTCGAGGGCGAGAGCTGGTTCATGCGCGCCCAGATCGTCGAGGCCCGCGTCGCGTCCGCCAGGCTCGGTCTCACCGTCGCCGGCGGCCTCATCGACGATCCATGGGTCGTCAGCGGCAACCAGGCCTTCGGCTACCGCTCCCTCGCCGCGACCCAGTCCGAGGCTCTGGGCTTCAGCGATCGGTCCGACCTCGGCGGCTCGCTCACCTGGACCGCGCCCCACAAGCGGGTCCGGATCACCGCCACCCTGCTCACCGGCGAGGGCCTCGCCCGCCGCGAGCGCAACAACGGCAAGGACCTGCACGGCCTCGTCGAGGTGCGCCCCTGGAACGACGAGCAGCTCGTGATCAGCCTCTACGGCAAGGACGGCTCGAGGGGTGTGCTCAAGGCCCGCAACCACCGCGCCGGCGCCCGCGTGCACGGCCTCGTGCCTTCGCTCGGCCCCACCGACGCCATCACCTACGGCGTCGCCGTGACCAAGGCCTGGGGGGTCGACGGGGACCCCGATCGCACACCGTTCGGTGGCGAGGGCTGGGTGAGCGCCGACCTCGACCTGATCACCGCCCTGGTCCGAACTTCCTTCGTCGATCAGGCGCCAGGTACCGAGCAGACCACCGACGGCAGCGTGCTGGCCGCGGTCGGCATCCGGGCCCAGGGTCAGCCGGACAGCCTCCAGCACCGGCCGGCCCACCTGGTCCTCGGCGTCGATCGCCGCTTCGTCGGGCTGAACTCGGCGGGCATCGCCGGCGGCGCGGGCACGACCTCGACCACGACCCTCTTCGTGCAGATCGGGGTCAACCTCCGCGTCGTCGCGCCCACCTCCATGTGGGGCACCGCCCGGGGCGACCTGTGAGCCGCCTCCTGCCGACGCTGCTGGTGCTGTCCGCCTGCAGCGGCGCCGTCCGCCAGACCGACTCCGACACCGACGTGCCCGACACCGACGTGCCCGAGCGGGTCGTGCTCTTCATCAACGAGATCCTCGCCAGCAACGACGCCGCGCAGTCGTGGTTCGACACCGACGGCGGCGAGCACTTCGACGACTGGGTCGAGATCTACAACCCCGGCACCGAGGCGGTCGACCTCGCCGGCTTCGGCCTCGGCGACGGCGGCGCCCCGTGGCGCTTTCCCGCGGGCACCGCCGTCGGCGCGGGCGGACACCTGCTGGTCTGGTGCAGCGACGGCGAGCTGGGACCCTTCCTGCACGCCGACTTCGCCATCTCCCGCAGCGGCGAGCAGCTGACCCTGGTCGACGCCGACGATCAGGTGCTGGACCAGGTCGACATGCCCGAGCAGACCACCGACGTCGCCACCTACCGCTCCCCCGACGGCGGGGAGACCTGGGCCTTCGGCGAGGGCACCCCGGGGGCGGCAAACCCCTGACGGCGGCCCGTCAGGCCCGGTGGTCAGCGCAGTAGTAGTAGGTGCCCGTCAGCGGCGTCACCAGCGAGCTCCCGTCGGACATGCCGATGTCGGAGCACGACAGTGCGGTCGTCTGCCGGGTCACGCAGACGATCCCCCCACCGCTCCAGTTGCACTGGGTCAGGTAGAGGTACTGGATCCCGTCGTCGCCGCCGTCACCGCCGAAGTCGACCACCGAGACCGCGAGCGCCTCCGCCTCGAGGACCTCCGGACTCCAGGTGACCACCTCCTCGACGTCCGCCTCGTCGCCAGCGAGCTCGAGCTTCAGCAGCTCGCCGCCGCCCTCCTCGGACCACTGGGCATCTTCGAAGTCCTCCGCGTCGAAGGCGTGGGCCGCGACGGTCGCCGTGAGCGCGGCGAGGCACAGGGCCATCACGGCACCAATCCGGACAGAGGGGTTTGCGTTTCGCATGGCAGCTCCTGGGGTCAGGACGAGGTCGCCCGCGGGCACCGAACCCACTCCGGTACCGCGAAAACCTCTGTTTCATCGCTTGTTCCGCGATGCCACATGAGTAGCTCCCGCCTCGCTCGGCACATCCCACCCCGATCCCACGCCTCGGGATGAGCCGTGACGAGCCCGCTGCCCCGAGCGCGCTAGCACAGGGGCCTTCCCCGGTTCTGGAGGCCCCCATGTCCGTACCGCTCATCCCCCGCGAGGCCCTGTTCGGAAACCCCGACCGCGCCAACCCGCAGATCAGCCCCGACGGCACCCGCCTGGCCTGGCTCGCCCCGGACGAGGGCGTGCTCAACGTGTGGGTCGCGCCGGTCGGCGACCCCTCCGCCGCCATCGCGGTCACCAAGGACCGTCTCCGCGGGATCCGGAGCTTTGCCTGGGCCTTTGACGGCGTCCACCTCCTCTACGTGCAGGACATGGGCGGCGACGAGGACTGGCACGTCTACGCGGTCGCCGCGGACGGCACCGGCGAGCGGGACCTCACCCCGATCGAGGGCGTGCAGGCGCGGATCATCGCCCGGTCACGCAAGCATCCCGGCAGCCTGCTGGTGGGCCTGAACGACCGCATCCCCCAGCTCCACGACGTCTGGCGGGTCGACCTGGCCACCGGCGAGCGCACGCTGGTGCACGAGAACCCGGGCCTGCTCCAGTTCCTCGCCGATGACGACTTCAACCTGGTGCTCTCGGTCACCGCGACCGAGGACGGCGGCATGATGATGCTCGCGATGCAGGATGGCCAATGGACGCCGATCGCGAACGTTCCCCAGGAAGACTCGCTGACGACCGCACCCATCGCCATCGACGCGACCGGCCGCAGCTTCTTCCTCATCGACAGCCGGGAGCGCAACACCGCCGGGGCGTTCACCTGGAACCTCGACAGCGGAGAGCGCACGTTGTTGGCCGATGATCCGCGCGCGGACGTCGACGACCTCCTGGTGCACCCCACCGAGCGCCGGCTCCAGGCGGTCGCCTCCACCTTCGACCGCACCCGCTGGCAGATCCTCGACGACGACCTCGCCCCCGACCTGGCCGCGCTCGACGCCCTGGGCGGCGAGGTGCAGGTGATCTCCCGGGACGACGCCGATCGCCTGTGGACGGTCGCCCTGGTCCAGGACGACGGCCCGGTCCGCTACGTACTGTGGGACCGGAGCACCCAGCAGGCGACCCACCTGTTCACCAACCGCACCGCGCTGGAGGGCCTGACCCTGGCGCCGATGCACCCGGTCGTGCTGCGCTCCCGCGATGGCCTCGATCTCGTCAGCTACCTGACCCTGCCGCCTGGCTCCGACAGCGACGGCGACGGTCGTCCCGACGCCCCGCTGCCCATGGTGCTGGTCGTGCACGGCGGTCCGTGGGCCCGCGACGAGTGGGGCTACAACCCGGTGCACCAGTGGCTCGCCAACCGCGGCTATGCCGTGCTCAGCGTGAACTTCCGCGGCTCGACCGGCTTCGGCAAGGCCTTCGTGAACGCCGGCGACAAGCAGTGGGCCGGCACCATGCACGACGATCTGCTGGACGCGGTCGCCTGGGCCAGCGCGGAGGGCGTCGCCCAGCCCGACAAGGTCGGCATCCTGGGCGGCAGCTACGGCGGCTACGCCACCCTGGTCGGCCTGACCTTCACCCCGCAGACCTTCGCCTGCGGCGTCGACATTGTCGGTCCTTCCTCGATCATCACGCTGATCGAGTCCGTGCCCGAGTACTGGAAGCCCCTGCTGTCCCAGTTCACGACTCGGGTCGGCGACATCTCGACCGAGGAAGGCCGAGAGTTCCTGTGGGCGCGCTCGCCGCTGTCCAAGGTCGACGCCATCGAGAAGCCGCTCTTGATCGGCCAGGGCGCGAACGACCCGCGGGTGAAGCAGGCCGAGTCCGACCAGATCGTCGCCGCCCTGCGCGAGCACGACATCCCCGTCACCTACGTGCTCTTCCCCGACGAGGGCCACGGCTTCGCCCGACCCGAGAACAACATCGCGTTCTGGGCGATCGCCGAGCAGTTCCTCGCCGAGCACCTCGGTGGCCGCGCCGAGCCCGTCGGCGACGCGATCGACAACAGCACGGCGCAGGTGAGCTGACATGCGCACGAAGCTCTACCTCGCCGTCGACAGCGCCCACTTCTTCCTGTTCCACCCCGACGACTGCCCCGACGCCGCCGGCCAGATCGCCCCGCCGGACGAGGCGCTGGCCGAGGGGCTCGTGGTCGGACTCCGGCTGGGCGGGGACGGCACCCGCGCGGTCGAGGTGACCGACGAACCGACCGACGCAGACCTCGCCGACGTCGCGTCCGAGCCGCTGGTCTTCCCGCTGGATGTGCGCCACGGACCGCTCTACGCCACCGACCGCATGGCCTCGCCGGCCGCCTACGACTGGCCCAACGAGGTGCACGCCGACGTCAGCCCCGGGCTGTACATCGCGCGCTGGTACCTGCTGTCGGACGCGGGGAGGGAGCGCCGCAACTGCAACTGGCTCCTGACCCTCGAGGAGGTCGCCACCATCGACGACGTGCCCGCCTGGGACGACCTTCCCCACGAGGATGACCTCCGCCGGATCCGCTGACCTGCTTGACAGCGCCCGCCTGCCCGGCCACCCTTGCAGTACATGAACGCCCGACTCCCCCTCGCCGCCGCTCCGATCGCCAGCACCCGCTGGTGGCGTTGGTGTGTGCCGGAGGCGGATCGGGCCTGACGGCCCACCACACCCACCGCCTCCGGTTCGTCCGGGGGCGGCGTGATCGTGCGTCTTCCCCGCGACACCGGCGGGCGAGGAGACGCACATGCTCGACGCCCCCTTCGATCTCGCCGCAGACCTGGACACCCCGGTCTCCGCCTTCCTCAAGCTCCGCCCGCTGGGTGCCCGGGTCCTGCTGGAGTCCGTGGAGACCGGCGGCACGATGCGCCTGGGACGGTATTCCTTCCTGGGCTTTGGCGAAGCTCGCCCCGTTCGCCTCCAGGACGGTGAGCTCCGCGACGGCGATCACGTCTCGCCCGCCCCCACCTCCCGGGACGGCCTGCTGCACGCCATGCGCCGCGCGCTGGACCGCAGCTTCCGCCCGGTCGACCGCACCGGTGCGGTACCCGACCTCCCGTTCACCGGCGGACTCGTCGGCGCGGCCGGCTTCGACGTGCTCCGCCGCTTCGACCGCGTCCGCACCCCCGCCCGTCCCGGACCCGCCGGCCACCCCGAGCTGGCCTACGTCAGCACCCGCTCGCTGCTGGTCTTCGACCACCTGACCCGCCGGGCCGCACTCCTCCACGACGGCACCGACGCCGAGCGGAACGCCCTGCGCCACGAGGTCCGCGCCGCCCTGCGCGGTCCCCTCCCCGACCGACCACCCCGCGGCACCCTCGCCCCGCCCACGCCGACGCTGGGACGGGACGACTTCATCGCCGCCGTCGACGTCGCCCAGGAGCACATCCGCGCCGGAGACCTCTTCCAGATCGTGCTCTCCCTGCGGCTGGCGGGCGCGTGCGACCTGTCGCCCTTCGAGGTCTACCGGGCCCTCCGCCTGCTCAACCCCTCGCCCTACATGGTCTACGTCGACCTCGAGGACGTGCAGCTGGTCGGATCCTCCCCCGAGGCGCTGGTCCGCATGCAGGGCGGGGTCGCCCACCTGCGCCCGATCGCGGGCACCCGTCCGCGGGGCGCCACGCCCGACCTGGACGAGGCGCTGGCCCAGGAGCTGCTCGCGGATCCGAAGGAGGCGGCCGAGCACGTCATGCTGGTCGATCTGGCGCGCAATGACGTGGGGCGCGTGGCCCTGCCCGGCACGATCGAGGTCGCGCCGTTCAGGAGCATCGAGCGCTACTCTCACGTGATGCACCTGGTGAGCGGGGTGCGCGGTGCCGTCAGGCCGGACCTGGACGCGTTCGACGTGTTCGCCGCAGCATTCCCCGCGGGCACGGTCGTGGGGGCGCCCAAGCTGCGCGCCGCCGAGATCCTCGCCGAGCTCGAGCCGAGCGGGCGGGGCCTGTACGCGGGAACGGTCGGCTACTTCGGCCACGGCAAGCGCATGGACCAGGCGA